>JBJKQX010000464.1:0-4405 GCA_046704965.1 Binataceae bacterium (SeqCode) | reverse complement strand
TGCGCCAGTTCGGACTGAGCCAGATTCAGGCGCAGGCCATCCTGGACTTGACGCTTCGCCGCCTGACCTCGCTGGAACGCGAGAAGATCGAGACGGAGCACAAGGAGATTCAGGAGACGATCGCGCGTCTGCAGAAGATCCTTTCCGACGAGCGCGAGCTGATGAAGCTGATCTCGGAAGAGCTGCGCGACATCAAAAAGGAATTTGCCGACCCGCGCCGCACGCAGATCGTAGAGGACGAAGGCGAGCTTTCGATCGAAGACCTCATCGTCGAGGAAGACGTTCTGGTCACCGTCACCCACGGCGGTTATATCAAGCGAACGCCGCTGTCCGTCTATCGCACGCAGCGCCGCGGCGGACGAGGCAAGCTTGGCGCCACCGCCGGCGAAGAGGACTTCGTCGAGCATCTGGCGCGCGTCTCGACTCACGACCGGCTGCTGTTCTTCACCAACATGGGCAAGGTCTACGAACTCAAGGCCTACGAATTGCCCGAGGCCGGCCGCACAGCGAAAGGTCGGTCGATAGCCAATCTGCTCAGTCTCGCCAAGGACGAAGCACTTTCGGCGTTCATCCCGATTCCGGGCGAAACGTCCGGCAAATATGTATTCTTCGCGACGCGCGGCGGCCGGGTGAAAAAGACCGACCTCGATTCGTTCGGAAATGTCCGCTCGAACGGGATAATCGCGATCAACCTCGAAGAGGGCGACGCTGTCGTTGACGTTCGAATCACCGACGGCCAGCAGCAGATCGTGCTTTCTTCACGCGAGGGTCAGGCGATCCGATTTGGGGAAGACGAGGTGCGACCGATGGGTCGCGGCACGCAGGGTGTCAACGGGATGACCCTCGAATCGCGCAGCGTGAAGGACGGCAAGACGGTCAAGCTGATTCAGGACGAAGTGGTTTCGATGGCGACGGTGCGCGACGACGAGACGCTGCTCACTGTCTCCGAACTGGGCTTCGGCAAGCGCACGCCGGCGTCGGAATACCGGCTGACCCATCGTGGCGGCAAGGGCGTCATCACCATGAACGTCACCGACAAGACCGGCGAAGTGGTCGGCGTCCGGCAAGTGGGTCCTGACGACCAGCTGGTGCTGATCACCAACCGCGGCAAGGTGATAAGGCTTCGGGTGAAGGGCGTCAGGATAACCGGCCGCTATGCACAGGGCGTTCATCTCGGGCGGCTGGAAGAAGACGAGCGTGTAGGTGCGGTGGTGCCGCTCGCCGAGAAGGAAGACGACGACAACGGTAATGGCAACGGCAATGGTAACGGAAACGGCAGCGGTCCTGACGGCAATGGCGGTGACGCGACCCCTGCCTGACCCATCCTGAGACGTGACACTCGCTGACGCGGACCGGAAAACTGTCACTGGATCGCGGGTCGAGTAAGGGTATAAGGTCGAATCAGGTGGCCAAGACCGATTGCGGCCATCAAGGAGCATTAATGCGGACGAAGAACGGAATCGACATGGATACCGAAACCGTCGAAACCCCGCTTGGAGAATACGATGATGTCCGGGTACTCGTGCATGGCGTCGATCGGATGCACTGCCCGGTATGCGGTTCGGGGGTGGATAACCTGACGAGGCCACCCGGCGACCCCGAGACCTTGTTCTTTGCCTGCAAATTCTGTCTGAGCGAAACCTTCGTGCGCCTGCCGATCGACCTGAACGGAGAACCGGAGCCGAAGATCTGATCAGGAGAAGATCTGACCGAGATCTGACGAGCAGCCTCACGCCCCGGCGGCGGGTATTTTCGTGATCGACCCGGCCGACTGACAGGCCGCAAACCTTTCAAGTCAGCCGTCGGTCGATCAGGTCCGCGCGATTATTCGCGCGGTTCACCGGCACCCAGACCAAGCGATTCGTACGCCTTGTCCGCAGCAGACAGCGCGCGTCCGCGCACCAACTCCATTCCCATCGCGCCCAGGATATCCTCAAGCGCGTTCAGCACCAGCATCACATTCTCACGCCGCGACCCTTCGCCCATCAGGCCGATACGCCAGACCTTGCCCTTGAACGGTCCGAGGCCCGCTCCGACCTCCATATTGAACATCTTGAGCAGACGGTCGCGCACCCTGGCGTCGTTGATGCCCTCGGGTATCCTGACCGCGGTGAGCTGGGGCAGGCGATGACCCTCCTGCGCTGCCATCTCAAGGCCCATCGCGCCGAGACCTGCCTGGAGCGCGTGCGCGTTGGCGAGATGCCGCTTCCATCGCTTGTCGAGTCCTTCCTCAACGATGATGCGAAGCGCCTCGTACAGGGCGTAGTTCATCGTGATTGGCGCGGTGTGATGGTAAACGCGCTCGGGACCCCAGTAATGCTCGATCATCGCGACGTCCAGATACCATGAACGGCACTTGGTCTTGCGCCGCCGCACCACTTCCATCGCACGCTCGCCGAAGGTGACGGGAGCAAGTCCTGGTGGCGCGCCAATTCCCTTCTGCGTGCAGCTGTAACAGGCGTCGACTTCCCATTTGTCGATTTCGAGCGGCACGCATCCGAGCGACGTCACCCCATCGACCACCATCAGGGCACCCGCACGATGCGCCAGTTTGGAAATCGCCTCTAGTGGCTGATGCATCCCGGTCGAAGTCTCGGCGTGGACCACCGCCACGAGCTTGGGCTTTTGTGCCGCTTTGAGCGCTTCGCCGATACGGTCGGGTTCGACGATTTTGCCCCACTCGGCTTCGACCTTATGAGCTTTGGCACCGAGGCGCTCGGCCGCATCGACGATTCGCCCGCCGAACGCACCGGCCACTCCGACCACGATCTCGTCTCCGTCCTCGATCAGGTTGGCAAGCACGGCTTCCATTCCCGCAGAACCCGTTCCTGAAACCGGAAACGTAAGTTCGTTTTCCGTACGGAAAACTATGCGGAGAAGCTTCTTGATCTGCTCCATCACGCCCACGAAGTCGGGGTCAAGATGGCCGAGAACCGGCGACAGCATCGCCTTCATCACGCGCGGATGGACGTTCGAAGGACCGGGGCCCAGCAGAATCCTTGCAGGAGGCTTGAGTTCAGCGAATGAATCTGAAGACTTTTCCAACTTTGGCTCCTCTGACCGACGCCGCCGCGCTTCCGGATGCTTTTGAGAACCGGAACGCCGGGCCGGCACGACGAATCGAATCAATCATAAATAGCGCCTGCGGCACGCGTCAAAAAGTGCGGCGCGGTTCGGGGTTCTTAATGCGCGGGTGGAAAATGCTAAAGTCCCGCCTGTGAGCTCAAACGGTAAAGCCGAAGGACGACGCGTCGGCAAAGCTCTGCTCGACGAACTGACCGCGATCGTCGGAGACGACGGTATAGTTTTTCGCGAAACCGAGCTCAAGGTCTATGAGTGCGACGGCTGGACTGTCGAAAAGAGTTCGCCGGAAGTGCTCGTGATGCCGCGCACGACCGCGCAGGTGAGCAATGTCTTGAAGGCGCTCGCTCGCCGCAAGATCGCATTCGTGCCGCGCGGCGCCGGGACTGGTCTTTCGGGCGGCGCGCTTCCCATCGATGCGCCGGTGATGATCTGCACGTCGCGGATGAACCGGTTTCTCGCGATCGATCTCGCCAACCGCAGGGTTGACGTACAAAGCGGGATGGTGAACCTGAACGTCACCAATGCGGTGCAGTCGCGCGGTTTCTTTTACGCACCCGACCCGTCTTCGCAGATGGCATGCACGATAGGCGGCAATATCGCGGAGAACTCCGGCGGTCCGCACACGCTCAAGTACGGCGTTACGACCAATCACGTACTCGGTCTTGAGCTGGTACTGCCCGACGGCGAAGTCGTTGAGTTGGGCGGAGCGGCCGAGGAGCTTTGCGGCTACGATCTGGTCGGCGCGGTGGTCGGTGCCGAAGGAACTGCCGGAATCGTAACTCGCGCAACGCTGAGAGTGCTTCGATCGCCCCAGAGCCATCGCACCATTCTCGCAGTTTTCCCCGACCTCGAGGCAGCAACCCGCACCGTTTCGACTATTATCGCGTCAGGCGTGATTCCGGGCGCGATCGAGATGATGGACCGACTTATCATCCGCGCGGTCGAGCAGGCATTTCATGTCGGACTACCCGAAGACGCGGGCGCGGTGCTTATCGTCGAGTTCGACGGCCTGACGGCCGGCCTCGACCAGCGTGCAAGCGCAGCCATGGATATGGCACGGCAATGCGGCGCCGTGGATTGCCGTCTGGCTCGCGACGAAGCGGAACGCGCTCTTCTTTGGAAGGCGCGCAAGCGCGCGTTCGGCGCCGTCGGTCGGCTCGCACCCAACTACGCGACCCATGACGGTTTCGTTCCGGTCACCCATCTGCCTGCCATCCTGCGCGAGATCGACGCGGTTTCCGAACGTTACGGGCTTGCGATCGGAAACGTCTTTCACGCCGGCGACGGCAACATCCACCCTATCGTCCTTTATGACGAGCGC
>JBJKQX010000463.1:0-3949 GCA_046704965.1 Binataceae bacterium (SeqCode) | reverse complement strand
CTTGCAGAGTGCGCAGGATTCCCCGTTCCAGTTCGCGCCGGCCGGTTCCGTAGCGCTCAGCGGTGCGCCGCGTTGCCCAGAGCAGCACGGCAAACATGCTGATTAGTAGTGCTCCGGCGATCAGCGTCACGCGGGGCGCGGCGATGAAGAGCACCGCAGTGATGCTTGCCGCGGTCAGCAACTCCGCCGCCGCCGCAACCGCCGCGGACATCGCGACGTCATACATCGTTTCGACGCCCTCATTGGTGGCCCAGATGAGATCGGCCGAGTTGCGACGCGCGTGAAACGGGTACGGGAGCATCAGGTATCCACGCAGCATCGTGGACCTGAGCTCGGCAATCGACTCGCCGACCACTTCGTGACGCAGATAATGCATCCCGATCACGAGCAGGTTCTTGAATATGTAATAAATGGCGACCAGGGCGGTCAGAGCCATCACCTGCGCACCGGTTCTTTTCCAGGGCAGCAGCGCGACGATTTCAGAGAGCCCGCGGATGTGCGAAATCTGCGAGGGATCGGTGATCACCTTGATGAGAGCGAAGACGGCCGCGGCCGCGCCGCCCTCGATCACCCCGGTCACAAAAACCAGCGGCGTCAGCGCGGCCCATCGCCATCGCATCCGCCTCGGCAGCATCGCGACGCACTTGCGCAAGGTGTCAAGAATCGGAAAGCGCGGCGTATCGACGGTTGCCGCCTGTACATTTGCCGCAACATTCACGTCGGGGCGCCAACCGTCAGGTCGCGAACGATTCCTTCGAGTCGCTCAGCAAATTTTTCGCGTGAGAAATTCGTCGCCACGTGTTCCCTTGCGGCCCGACCCATCCGTCGCCTCATCGAATCGTCACGGATCAGAGGCGCAAGCGCCTCGGCGAACCCGTCGGCGGTCGGCGCGCACAAAAACCCGGTAACACCATGAACGATCGTTTCCGCGGGACCACCGTTATTCACCGCAACCACCGGCCGGCCCGCGGCCATCGCCTCGATCGGAACGTAACCGAAATGCTCGTTCTCCGAAGTATGCACAACACATCGCGCGCGCGCGAACAACTCCATCCGTTCCTCGTCGGAAACGGATTTGAGGAACGTGACATGTTGCTCAAGCGCGCGCTCGCAAGCGATGCGCTGAAGCTCGGCCAACGTGTCGTGACTTTCCTTGAGCCGCAGGTCGAAACCACCCGCGACGATCAAACGCACGGAGCCGAATTCCCCAGGCGAAAGCTGTCCGCGCAAGGCCGCGAGTGCTTCAACCGCAAGCCGGACGTTCTTGCCGAACGCATAGCGATTCAGTGAGAGTATCGCGCTTTCGCCCGGGCCACATTCGTCGGGCACTTCGCGGTAGCGGGCGACGTCAACTCCCGGATAGAGAACTTCGGGCGCAAGCCGGTCGACGCCCGGAAAGGTACGACGGACGGCAGCAGCCGTGAATCGACTGTTGACGAGCACGCGGTCGGCCATCCCGGTCGTAATCTCCTCAAGACGGTCGATCGGCATCCGATACCATCTGTAGACGCCTTCGCGTCGATGGGGCACCAACAGGAGATCGGGATAGTGGCAATAGAAAACGACAGGCGTCGGGCTAAAGATCTTGAGCACTGGAATGGAGGCCGACACAAGATCGCAAAAGACAACGTCGAAGTGATCGGGCGAGAGGCGCAGGCGCGCCGCTGTGTAGCACGTGCGCAGGATGGTGCAGGGCGCGCGCAGGCGATCGGCGATATGCATCGGCAACAGGCGACCGTACGAACGGACCTCAAGCGTGCCGTCCAGAGTTTCCTCGAACGAGCGCGTGTGGTGCCGCGAGGTGAATATCGTCACCTGATGTCCCCGTCGCTGGAGGCAGACAGCCGCGTCAACCACCAGCCGCTCGGAACCGCCAAGGCCGAGATCGGGATGCACAAAGGCGATACGCAACGGGCGCTTCATGACTCGACGGCCGAGCGCTGCCGCATAAAAACGGGCTCGGCTTCCATTTTCCATCCTGCCGACCATGAAATCGGGCGGGCGGCGGCGAGATTGTTCCGCAATTTGTCGAGCAGCGGAGTGTTGTCGGGAAATCCGCGCAGGAGCGCGTCCAGATGGCGGGCCAGCTCGGCGCTGTCGGAGAAAAGTAATCCGTTTTCGCCCTCGCGCACCATCTCTTTCAGGCATGCGCCGTAATCGTAAGCGCATACCGGGAGCGCCGCGCCGAACATATCCGCGATTTTCATGGGAAGATCGAGCCCGGAAGACGAGCGATGGCAGCATACTCCGACGTCCGCCGCTCCGAGCATCGCGGGATAGTCCTCCGCGCTAAGCCAGAGCGTGCGGAACCGAATGCGGCCAAGCCTCAGGCGCTCAATCCGGCGTTCGAACTCGGCGCGCAACGGACCGCGCCCGGTCAGCAGGATGAGCAGGTCGGGAAATGACTGGTCGGCACCGTGTCCGGTCATCCGGTCGCACTCAACCGCCGCATCCAGCAGCATCGCGATCTCTTCGTCCGCCGTCCAACTGCTCGGGCTGACAATTACCGCCGGACGCCTGCCGTTATTCGTCGGAAAGCCGAGGTCGAGACGGTCGAACAGCGCGCGACGCTCGTCGCGCGGCACCGGGCGAAACACCTCGGCCGGCCGGTCATAAAGCACCGCGGCGTCGAGGATGCCAAAGTCGTCGGCCAGGGTCCCGGCCGTCGCCTGCGATACACACAGATTCGCGTCGGCGCGCCGACCGAACGCCCGCTCACACCAGCGCATCATCTTGGTAACCGGATGGCTCGCGCCGAGCCGGAGCGCGATCATCGTGTACCCGAAATTGTGCCAATCGATTATCAATCGTGCGGAGCGCAGGCGGCTGGCGAGCAGCGCGAGCGGCAAAGCGGGCACCGCGGGCGGATTCTGGACAAGAAAGACGTCGGGCCGATCGATACCCACGCACAGCAGCCACGAAAGGCGAAATGTTTGCGCTACGACGCGGGTGAGTGAGCGGGCAATGAAACCGAGCCGCGACGAGGCCGCGGGTGCGGGCGACGCCATGTAATGAAGATGCACCCGGGGATTCTCACGGAGCATCCGCAGGGGCTCGGTTCCCGCGTAGGCGACAACGTCAACCTGGGCGCCGCTTTCGGCAAGGGCGAGCGCGTGGTACTGCATCCGGGGGCTTCGACCGAGATCGCCCAGCACAACAACCGCCACGCGCATTCCACTTCCCGTCTTCATCCCAATCCATTTGCGAGAGAGCGCGATTTTGCTTTCCAGCCTTCCCTTTGATAGGGTCCGTCGAACTTGGCGTCAATAGCGCAAAAAAACGGCGCGGCCCACGGCAAGGCGGGTCACTGATCTTTTGTAATATGGCCGACCTGCGAGATATCCGATCGCATCCTGGTTCGAATTTGGACATCTCTCGCGCTGCGGTTCAACCCGACTCTACGTCTTGTTTCCCTCGCAACAACCAGTAGTATTCTTTGCTGAACGGGGATGACTTTCGCAGGAGCACTTCAACCCAGCTTGCCTGACCCGGATCGGAGGTCTGAACCGATGCGTACCCGCCGGATCGCGATCGCAGCCGGCGGTACCGCGGGGCATGTATATCCGGCGTTGGCGGTCGCTGACGCATATCGCGAAGCCGTTCCCGGCATAGAAGTGCTCTTTCTCGGGAACTCCACAGGCTTCGAGGCTGAACTCGTAAGGCGCAGCGGGTACAGATTCCATACTATCAGCGCGTCGCCGCTGATCGGCGGAAACCTGCGAGGCAAGGCTTCGGCCCTGGCCAACGTGCTCGTAAGCTGCGTGGAAGCACGCCGCATTCTGAAAAGGAACGACGTCGAAGCTGTGCTCGGGTTCGGCAGCTATGTTTCCGGCGGAGCGATACTAGCGGCTCGCAGTCTCGGAATAAAGACGGCCATCCACGAGTCCAACATCCGGGCCGGGATTGCCAATCGCCTGCTTGGCCCGATCGTCGACCGAATCTACCTGGG
>JBJKQX010000462.1:0-3933 GCA_046704965.1 Binataceae bacterium (SeqCode) | reverse complement strand
TCCGAACTTCTCAACCAGTATCTCGACGAGAAGATTTATTCCGAACAACTCGGATTCGACCGCGTGATGCTCAACGAGCAACACGGGACGCCCTTTTGCCTGGGCGCCGTGATGGACGTCGAGGCCGCGGTACTCGCCAAGACGACCAAAAAGGTCCGAATCGTGCTGCTTGGCAACCCGGTTCCGACCGTGGGCAATCCGGTCAGGCTCGCCGAAGAGCTTGCGATGATCGATCTGATCTCGCGCGGGCGGCTGGTTCCCGGATGGGTTCGCGGAGCCGGCAGCGAACAGTTTGCCAACAACTCCAACCCCGCCAACAATCGCGAATTGTTCGAGGAAGGCATCGATCTGATACTGAAGGCCTGGACGCAACCCGGGCCGTTCCGATTCGAGGGCAAGCATTTCCATTTCCGATTTGTGAATCCGTGGGTGCTGCCCCTGCAGAAGCCGCATCCTCCCATCTGGATTCCCGGTCTGGTCAGCCCCGACACGGTTAAATGGTGCGCCAAGATGCGCTTTCCGTATGTCGCGCTGGCGACCAAGCTGGAGCCCACGGTCGAACTCTGGAACATGTATACCGAGACGGCCGCACGCGATGGCTATCAGGCTGGAACCGAGAACTTTGGCTATCTGCAGCCGGTGTTCGTGGCCGACACTCAGGAGAAAGCCGAAGAAATGGGGAAACGCTTCATGTTCGGTGGCGCCTTCGCGCACTTCGCGCGCCCGGAATGGATGTTCCCGCCGGGATACAATTCCAAGGAGGCGACTCGGCGCCTGGCGCGTCTGAACAACGGCCCTAACCTGCCCGGAAAGCCCATTCACGCGGCCGAGGGCCAGGAAGAAGATGAGCAGATCGAGGCCATCCGGAGGACCATCTACGAGGGCTACGCTCAGTCACGCAAAGACCTGCAGATGATCGCGGGCACGCCCGATACGGTTATGCCGCAATTGCGCAAGGTGCTTGAGGTGCTGCGGCCCGGCATATTCTCTTTCTGGATCGACGGGCCGATTCCGCCCAAAGACCGTATGCGCTGTGTCGAGCTGCTGGGCAAGGAAGTTATGCCCCGAGTTCGCGAAATCGGCAAGGAACTCGACCTCGTTGACCCGTTCGAGCGTACACCCGGTTCGCGCAAGCTCTCGTCGGGCAGCAAACCGGAATCTGTGGCGAACGCCGAGGCGCTGGCTTCAATCTGAGCGTCAGACGCGAGACTCAAACGCGAGACTCAAAGACAACGGCGCGGCGGGAGTTTGTTTCCGCCGCGCCGTTTTTGTTTCCGATCGTTTTCGAAAGGGCTACATTCGCCCCCCCCTCGGAATTCAGCTCAAATTTGAGATCTGCATGAAGCGCTCGATCATCGCATTGACCTGATCGGATACTTCAAGCTGATGGAAGTGTCCGGACCCGACCGTTTGACCAACGATGACGTGCGGACAAAGCTCGCGAAGCCGCGCCGTGTCGGACAAAGGGCTTGCGGCGAGCAGGTTGAGGAACGGAACTTTGCACTTGCGCGCGGCCCCTTCCATATCCGCCGTACCGATCGCTTCAAAGCATCCGAGCGACACGTGGTCGGGCGCCGAGGCCATCGTTTCCACGATGCTTGCCTTGCGGGCGGCGTCGTCGGTCGGGATGAAGAGCGCTTCGGCAATGAAAGCTCGATGCGTCGTGCGCCAATCGGGCTTGCGGAACTGCTCGGCGGTCGCGGCGAGATTCGCGGCCAGCGCCTCCGGCACGACGATCGGTGAATCGCAGGCGACAACCGCGCTCGGCACGTCGGGATGGGAGGCTGCCAGTTCAAGCGCGACCATCCCACCCATGCTGTGACCGACAACAATCGGCTTTTCGAGTCCCAGCTTGCCGCACATCCAGGCAAGGTCGTCGGCGAATGCGCGGATAGTATAGGGCTGCTCGGGTTTGTCGCTTTTGCCGTGTCCGCGGAGATCGACCGACACGACCTCGTGGCGTTTCGAGAAGTGCTCCTGTTGCGGCGCGAAATGGGTATGGTCGCAAGTCCATCCGTGCACCAGCACGATAGGCGGTTTGCCGCTGCCCGTGCGCTCGAAGAAAAGTTTCACACCGTCACGATCGAGATGTTCCAAATCGGTTACCTCCGTGGTTAAGCCGTCGTGGACGCCGCGGGTATTTCGCGCGGACCAATCGCCAACCCCATCGGCGAAGCCCGCCATAACCGGCATCCGGATGCGCTAGGAGACTTTCTCGCAAAGCGGACGCGCCGTCCACCGTCGCGGGCCGATTATCGGAACGGTCCGAGCGCGGTCTTTCCGACCGAGCCTCAAACGCGCGTGCCGGCAGCTGAAATTGCTGTCGGCACGCGCCGGTATTGCCGGGCATAGGACGAATGGCCCCAGATTAAATTAGTCACGGGTTGTTGTTCGCCCGCGGGCGCAAACGGCGAGAGCGTGAGCCCATTTCACATCTTCGCGTCCATCACGGCCTTGCCGGTGGCCGGGTCGACTGGCACTGAAATGTGGGAATGGAAAATCTTCCACTGTCCCTCGACCTTGTGCAGGCAGTCCGTGACGCGGAAATTTCCAGCCTCCGGTTTGCCGTTTTTGTCCGTCCAGGTGAAATGCTGGATGCTGTTGACAATGCCCAGCCTGCCGTCTGTGACCACGTTGAGTTCGAGGAAGCGGCCCTTGATATTCTTCGTGTTTGCGAAGAACTCCGTGAAATCCTTGCGAACTGCGGCTTCGCCTGCGTACTTGAGCGGCGGCTGAAAGTCGTAAAGCGTGATGTCCTTCGGATCAAAACAGGCCATCGCCTGGTCAACGTTTGTCGCAGCCATAAGTTTGTGCTCGAGCGCTACGATCTGCCGCTTGTCGCTGGCTGCATTAGCGGAAACCGCGCTCGCGCACACCATGGCGATTGCGGCAAGCACCGGAAGCGAGAATGATTTTTTCAATTCCCCTCCTCCCTATGTGCAAGTCATCAATTGGACTGATGAGTCGTGACAGGAACAGCGTATAGCGCACACTAGATTGTCGCGCAAAGAACATAGTCAAAAAAATTCGACCTTGATCTGTCGCCGCGAGAAGACTGACTGCGATTTAGGAACGGCGACCATGTTCTACGTTGGAACAAGGTCCACTTGCTTCATCGGATTTGCTCGCAGAGAATTTGGCTGAGCAGCCGCCACTGCCCGAACGCATACAAGGATCTGGATACCTAAGCGGCCGGAATTATCTCAACCGGTTGCGCAAGACGGGACATAACGATCGTGTGAGTTTGGCTAGGAAGTGATACGCGCCTCGGATAGGCGCAGCCAGACGACCACGATGATGATGTCGTAGTGGCTATATGATTGGCGACAGCAGGTCCGGAAGATCCAGCATCATGTTTGGAATCCCGTGGCTGTTGATTCTAGTTATAGTCCTGATTCCGATCTCTGCGCATGGTAACGCAACAAATGCAAAGTCGCTCGACGAGATCAACAAGGAACTTAGTAATCCGATTTCGAGTATCTGGTCGTTGCAGCTACAGCAGAACACTTACTGGCTGGACGAGCCGGACCGGAACCTCGTAAATCTTCAGTTTCAGCCGGTGATGCCGATCGCTCTGACCGGCAGATGGAACCTGGTCACCCGTCCCGTTTTCCAGTTGATTAACTCCACACCGAACGTGAACGAGAGCGGCAATCTGCATCGCGTCACCGGCTTCGGCGACACAATCCTCGCGACTCTACTATCGCCTAGCCCGAAACTTGCAGGTCCGTGGCTTCTGGGTCTGGGGCCGACCTTCATCTTTCCAACCGCCAGCAACTCGCGCCTTGGGCAGAACAAGTGGCAGATAGGGCCGGCCGGAGTATTCGGATATCTCGGCGACAAATGGCTGGTGGGAGTTTTCCCTCAACAATGGTTTTCGGTCGACGGACCCGGATCGCAGACCGTGAGCCAGATGAATATTCAATACTTTTT
>JBJKQX010000461.1:0-6118 GCA_046704965.1 Binataceae bacterium (SeqCode) | reverse complement strand
GTATACGTGGCCGCGCTTCTCGCGCACCTCCTGAAACAGCCGCGACGACATCCCGCCGCCCAGGGCAGTGTTCATAACGTACCCAGCGTAGCGCAACGGATCGGAATAACTCAGCCCCGGTCCGCCGATCACCAGATGGGCCTGTTCGAGCGCCTTCTCATAGTTGAGTACGTTCGGATGGCTGGCAGGCGCGTGAACAGTATCTTCCGTCCCGTCGCTTTCGATCGAGCTGAAAAGGCGTGTGCATGCGCTGACCAGTTCGTCGTGATCGACCTTACCCGCGGCACAGATGAAGATCCGGCCCGCCTTGTAGCGCTCGCGCATGAACGACACGACCGCGTCACGATCGAATGAGGCAACCGTTTCAGGGGAACCGAAGATCGGAAGCGCGAGCGGATGGCCTTTCCAGAAATGCAGGCTGAAAAGGTCGTGGATAAAGTCGTCGGGAGTATCCTCGGACTGGGAAATCTCCTGAATGACTACCTGATGCTCGCGTTCGATTTCCGTCGGATCGAAGATCGATTCGAGAAAGATGTCTGCCAGCACGTCGGTCGTCATCATCAGATGCTCGCCGAGTACCTTGGCGTAGTAGCAGGTGTACTCCTTGCCCGTGAAGGCATTGAGCACTCCGCCGACTGAGTCGATCTCCTCGGCTATCTGCGCAGCGGTGCGCTTTTTCGTGCCTTTGAAGAGGAGATGCTCGATGAAGTGGGAGACGCCGTTCTGATGCGTTTCCTCGTAGCGCGATCCGTTCTCGACCCAAATCCCGATACTCGCCGAGACCATCTGCGGCATCGCCTCGGTCAGAACCCGGACGCCGTTCGGAAGAACGCTCTTACGCATCATCGCCGGACTCTTATTCTCCCTTCTTCGCCAGTTCCTGCTTCGCTTCGCGCAGCGACAGCCGTATCTTTCCGCTGCGGTCCACGTCGAGGACCTTGACCATCACCTCGTCACCCTCGTTGACGACGTCCTCAACCCTGCGCACCCGCTCCTCCGAGAGCTGGGAGATATGCAGCAATCCGTCTGTCCCCGGCAGGATTTCGACGAACGCGCCGAAATCGACGACCTTGCGCACGGTGCCCTTGTAGATTTTGCCAATCTCGGGCTCAGCCGTTATGGCCTGGATTCTCTCGATCGCCTTTTTCATCGCCTCGCCGTCGGCCGAAGCGATAAGCACAGTTCCGTCGTCCTCGACGTCTATCTTGCACCCGGTTTCCTCGACCAGCCCGCGGATAACCTTGCCACCGGGACCGATAACGTCGCGAATCTTGTCGGGCTTGATGTGGAGCGTCTCGATACGCGGGGCGTAGGCCGAGATTTCCTGACGAGGCGTCGCGATAGCCTTCTGCATCACGCCCAGGATGAACAACCGTGCGTCGCGCGCCTGCATCAGCGCCCGGTTCATGACCTCGCGCGTGATACCGCCGACCTTGTTGTCCATCTGGATCGCGGTTACTCCGGTGGAAGTTCCGGCGACCTTGAAATCCATGTCACCGAGATGGTCTTCCTCGCCCAGGATGTCGGTCAGGACGCGGACTTGTTCGCCTTCCTTCACGAGACCCATCGCGATTCCCGCGACCGCTTCCTTTATCGGAACGCCGGCATCCATCAGCGCGAGGCTTCCGCCGCACACCGTCGCCATCGAGCTGCTCCCGTTCGATTCGAGCACCTCCGACACGACCCGTATCGTGTAAGGAAACTCGTCCTCGGCGGGCAGCACCGGAATCAGCGCACGTTCGGCGAGCGCGCCGTGACCGATCTCGCGACGCGACGGACCGCGCAGGAACTTCACCTCGCCGGTTGAAAACGGCGGGAAGTTGTAATGCAGCATGAACTTCTTGTATCGCTCGCCCAAAAGCGCGTCGATCTTCTGCTCGTCCGAGGACGTGCCAAGCGTCGCGGTCGCGAGCGCCTGCGTCTCGCCGCGGGTGAACAGTGCCGAGCCATGAGTGCGCGGAAGTATCTGGATCTGGGCACTCAACGGGCGAATTTCGGTCGACTTGCGCTCGTCGATACGCCGGTCGTCCTCAATAATCGCACGCCGGACTTCCTGGCGGATCAGCTTTTCGCACGCGCTGTCGATTTCGGTGGAGCGCTCGGGAAAACGCTCGGCAAGACCCAGCACCGCCTTCTCGACGGCAGCTCCGATAGCCTCGCGCCGTTCCTTCTTGCCGCGAACTTCAACCGCAGCCTTGACGTCGCTTCCGACATGCGCCCGGACCGCCTCAAGCAGTTCCTCATCGAGGGCTTTGGGCGTGAATTCGCGCTTGGGCTTGCCGACCAGCCGGCGCAGTTCCTCCTGCATCTCGAAAAGGGGCACCATGTCCTCGTGGGCCTTGAACAGCACCTCGAGCAAAGCATCCTCTTCGACAACCTGCGCGCCGCCTTCAAGCATCACGATCGCGTCGGGCTTAGCGGCCACGACCACCGATACGTCGCTATTGTGAATTTCGCCGAGCAGCGGGTTAGGCAGTATATTGCCGTCGATCCTGCCCATCCTGACGGCGGCCACAGGGCCGTCATGAGGGATATCCGACACCTGCAGAGCGGCTGAAGCCGCAATTATCGCCAGAATATCCGGATCGTTGTCACGGTCGACGGACAGCACTGTAACGATAATCTGCGTCTCGCGGTCGTACCCCTTGGGGAACAGCGGACGCATCGAGCGGTCGATAAGCCGCGAGGTCAGAATTTCCTTCTCGGACGGCCTGCCCTCGCGCTTGAAGAACCCGCCGGGAATCTTTCCCGCGGCGAACGTCTTTTCCTGATAATCAACAGTAAGCGGCAGAAAGTCTATCTGCGGACGCGCCTCGTAAGCCGAGACGACGGTGGCAAGTACGACAGTCTCGCCATACTGAGCCAATACGGAGCCGTGAGCCTGCTTGGCCAACCTTCCGGTTTCGAGCGAAAGCGGACGACCCCCGAATTCAATTTCCAGTTTTCTGTACATATGGATACACCCGAGGAAGGCGACACGGCCGCATCGTAGCAACCTGCCAGCTAGACCCCGTGTTGAAGCGCACCGGCTTCGCGGGTTCGACCGGACTCGGCAAGCGAACCCCAGAGTGAAGGGGCACGATTAAACGCCGAGAAATACGGCCTACCTCCGGATGCCGAGCCTCTCGATCACTTCTTTGTAGCGCCCGAAGTCGCGCGAGCGAAGGTAGTCAAGCAGGCGGCGGCGTTTCCCTACGATTCGCAGGAGGCCACGCCGCGTATGATGGTCCTTCTTGTGCGTGCTGAGATGCTGTGTCAACTGCTCGATACGTCCCGACAGCAATGCGATCTGCACTTCTGGCGAACCGCTATCGTTGGAACTTCGCGCGAAGGCCTGAATATATTCCCGTTTACGGGAGATCGGTAGGGGCATCAGGAGTCTCTTTTTCTTCCTTCTCTTCCTTGTTAACCGATGAAGCTAACAAAGGCATCGACCGTAGTAAAGTATGTGGCCGACGGTAAGCAAACTTATACCGGACTCGCTGCAACTGCCATAGCGCGGTATCGATTTCCCTTCATTTCTAACACGAAAACACCCGCACAATGGCCGCCGTGACACGCGAGGTAGCCCTCGCAACCGCCACCAGTTTTGCGTTCCGTACCACTTTGAACATTTCTGCGCACTCGGGCGCCAGGCCGTCGAGCGCCCGGGCGTCGCCATTGCGAATCCGTTTCTCCAGATGCTCGCCGACAATTACTTCAGGCATCGCACCGAGCGCGTCGCGAAGACTCAGGATACGCACCTCCGAACAATTATCAAACGCACTCAGCACATCGTCCAAAGCCGACGTGTCCTTGAGTTCAAAACTGCCATTCCTTACGCGTTTCAGTTCAAACAGACAGCCTGCAGTACCGAGCGCGGCGCCGATGTCGCGAGCCAGAGCGCGCGCATAGGTTCCGGGCGAGCACAGGGCCGAAAAAGTGATCGCGTCGGGCGCAGTGAGAGCGAGCGAGATACGCTTGATTTCGACCCTCCGGGGGGGAGGCGGTTCAACCTCCTCGCCTCTTCGCGCAAGCTCATAGAGCCGTACGCCGCCGCGCTTGAGAGCCGAAAAAACCGGCGGCACCTGCTCTATCGACCCGGTGAAGCGAGCTTCTATCTCTCGCAGCCGATCCTCGTCAATCGGCGGAACGGGCAGTTCCTTTACCACCTTGCCGTCGCGGTCCAGCGTGTCGGTTTCCTGGCCGAGCCGTATCAGCCCTTCGTACTCCTTGTCACCGCCTTCGAGCAGCGGAGCAAGCTTGGTCGCCTCGCCCACCAGGATGGGCAACACGCCGGTGGCAAACGGGTCCAGGGTGCCGAGATGCCCGACACGGGAAGGTTTGACGCGCGCCTTGATGCGCCGCACGACCTCGGACGAGGTTATACCCGCTGGTTTGTCGATCAGAATGATTCCTTGCATAGAGGCAGGAGCACGAGACTAGCGGATAAAAACCGCTCGATTAAGATACCTGACGAAGAAAAGGTGGGCGGAGAGTGGTAATCCCAAGTTGGGGCCGGGGGTCCACTCCCCGCCACTTTGGGTGGGGAGGTGAGATCGTTCAGCCACTCAGCGATTTAAGCATCATGGCTCCTAAAATTTTTCGACGCACCTACACCGTGGCAATCACCGTCAATTTCTCGCACTTCAATCGGTCGTCTCGGTCCGGGAATGCCCCGCGGGCTGAGTCAGGCAGCTATGCTTTCAGTCCGTAACCGCGCGATCCTCGCGACACCCAGATATTCGTCGCACCAGTAATGGCGACTCCAGAAACGCCAGGATGTCTCCAATCTCGCTTCGGCGGGTGCGACCATGCACGCACAACCTGTGCGCATTATGCGCTACCCGCTCGATTGCTTCTCCGGTGGAAACTGCCCGCTAGGGAAGATCGACGCCAGCAAACTTTACCGGCGCGCCGTCGAAATACAGGCACCAACCAACCGTTCGGTTGAAAATTTAATAGACTGTTGTCACGCGGGTCGCAAGGGTTACGGATTCGTTTGCGGACAGTTTTGCGAGCGCTCAAGGAAACAGAATTAGAAAGGGATGTATTTACAAGCTACCGAAATTATTATCGGCACTATTTCTTCTGCTGATTGTCACTGCGTAAGAGTTCGTTGATGCGCGCGGCACGCTCTATTCCGCGGTCGTACTGGAAATCGAGCTCCGGCGCGTAGCGCAGATTCAACCTTTGACCTATCTCATGACGAATGAATCCCTTGGCGCTCCTGAATCCGGACAGGGCTGACTCTGCATGCTCGGCACCTTCAAGATGGGAAAAAAACACCCGGCCGTGGCGCAAGTCATTGTCCATCTGCACATGCGTAAGATTCACTCCGTGCAGTCGCGGGTCTTTCAGTTCCCGCATTAGCATCACCGAAATTTCCCGCAACACAAGTTCCGCAACCCGTTCGGGTCGTCTGGCCTCACTCAACAGAAAACTCCCTGCGACTTAAAAAAATTCGACTCGGTGACGCGGCTCAGTAGTTGATAAGCTCGAGGTTTTCTTCTCCGAGCAACGCGAGGCCCATTCTTTCGATGAAGTTGACGACTTCACGCAGCGCCGAATCGACAAAGGCACGATCAGTCCCAACCTGGCATATGCCAAGTTCAGCCCGTTGCCACAGGTCATGCCCGTCGGCCTCTGCGATGGAAACGTTGAACTTGTTGCGTACCCGGTCCTTTATCGCACGCAGTACCTGCCGCTTTCCCTTGAGCGAATGGTTCTCCGGCAAAAAAAGGGTGAGTCGCAGAACACCCACGACCATGGGGACCGCCCCTCCTCGAAAATCGACTCGACGTCAGGCGCAAACAACCCGCGCGGACACGAGCAACGATCAGGTCTGGAGTTGCTTCTCCACCGAGGCCTGTCCCCGCATGGCCGCAGCCTTGGCGGGTTCAAGCTTCCTCAGGACTGCTTCAAGCTCGTAGGTCTCAACTATGTCACCGGGCTTGATGTCGTTGAAGTTCTCAAGGCCGATACCGCACTCGTAGCCCGACTGGACTTCCCGAGCGTCATCCTTGAACCGCTTGAGCGACCCTATCTTGCCCTCGTACACCACGCGGCCGTCACGAACCAGGCGCGCAAGTCCGCCGCGAGAGTTCTTCCCGTCCTGGACCATCGAGCCGGCAATCGT
>JBJKQX010000460.1:0-3087 GCA_046704965.1 Binataceae bacterium (SeqCode) | reverse complement strand
ACGAGGACCGCCGCGCGCGTGCAGGCGGTTGGTGGAGATTCCCGTTTCGGCGCCGAACCCGAATTCGAAGCCGTCGGTGAAACGCGTCGAGGCGTTGACGTAGACCGTGGCGGAATCAACTTCACGCTCGAATCGCTGGGCCGTCTCGTGATCGCCGGTCACGATTGCGTCGGCCAGCCCGGAACCGTGGCTTGCGATGAACGCGACCGCGTCCTCGAACGAATCCACCACCTTTACGGACAGGATGAGGTCCAGATACTCGCTGTCCCAGTCGGCTTCGGTCGCGCGACGCGCGCCCGGAACTATCGCGACCGTGCGATCGTCGCCGCGAATTTCCACTCCCGCGTCCTTCATGCGCGCGGCTATCGCGGGCAGGAAGCGTGGCGCGACGTCGCTATGGACCAGCATCGTCTCCATCGCATTGCACACCGACGGCCGGCTGCACTTGGCGTTGAAGCAAATTTCTTCGGCCATCGCGACGTCGGCCGCCCGGTCGACGTAGGTGTGGCAGATGCCGTCGAAGTGGGGCAACAACGGGACTGACGCGCCCGCCAGTGCCTCTTTCAGCGAGCCCCCGCCGCGCGGAATTATCAGGTCGATCGTCCCGGTCTGGCGCTTCAGAATTTGGATCACTTCGCGGTCGGGGTTGTCGATGAATGTCGCCGCTGCGGGATCGATTCCTGAATTTTCGAGCGACCGCGACAGCATCGCGGCCAGACACGAATTGGTCGAAAGCGCTTCCTTGCCTCCCCGCAGCACAACCGCGTTTCCCGCCTTGACCGTCAGGACGCCGGCGTCGATTGTGACGTTGGGGCGCGACTCGTAGACAATCGCTATCACTCCGATCGGAACCCGGACCTTGCGAATCTCAAGCCCATTGGGGCGCTGCCAGCTTTCAATCAGTTCACCCACCGGATCGGGCAGCGCGGCGACTTCCTCAACGCTGCGCGCCATCGCCTCGATACGCGCCTCGCTCAGCGTCAGCCGTTCGACGAAGGCGCCGGTTCTGCCCGTTTCGCGCGCACGGTCGAGATCTTTGCGGTTCGCGGCGAGTATTTCTCCGGCTCCGCAGCGAAGTGCACTCGCCAGTGCGAGCAGTGCGCGGTTCTTTTGTTCCGTGGTGCTGAGTGCTAGCGAGCCCGCAGCCGCGCGGGTTTTTGCGAGCGCGGAGAGAATTTCTTGCTCGAGTGTCATGCGAGTTCCTCAAGAAGAACGAAGTTGTCGCGATGGATGATTTCGTCGGCGACCTTATAGCCGAGAATCCGCGCGATGTCGCGTGATTGGCGTCCCTTAAGTTTCAGCACGTCGGGTGCGGGATAGTTGACCAGCCCGCGACCGAACTCCGCGCCCGTCGGATCGAGCAGGCTTACACAGTCGCCGCCCGAGAACTCTCCCTTGACTTCGAGTACGCCCGACGGCAACAGGCTTCGTCCCTTCTTGCGCAGGGCATCCGCGGCGCCGCCGTCCACCGCAAGCGACCCATGCGGTTTCAACGCAAACGCGATCCAGTGTTTTCGGCTCCCGAGCCGCGTGCCGGTGGGAACGATGAGAGTTCCGACTTGACGCTCGGGGTCGAGCGCAGAGCGGATGGTCTCGTCTTCGCGCCCAGGACCGATCACCACCGTGATTCCGGCCCGCGCGGCCTGCCGGGCCGCAGTTAGCTTGGCCGCCATGCCGCCGCTGCCGAGCGGACCCTTGCTTTCGACCACGAGCCCTTTCATGTCGGCTTCCGGGTCGGCGATGAGCGGAACCAGGTGTGCGTCGGGACGCTTGCGCGGGTCGCCGGTCAGAACGCCCGGCACGTCGCTCAGAATCACGAGCAACTGCGCCTGCACCATCGAGGCCACCAACGACGAGAGCACGTCGTTGTCGCCCAGCCGTATCTCCTCCACGGCGACCGTATCGTTCTCGTTGACGATGGGAACGACATCGGCCGCGAGCAGCGCGTTTATCGTCTGAATCGCGTTTCGACGGCGAACTCGCTCGGCGAGGTCCTGATGGGTGAGCAGGATTTGCGCCGCCGCACGCCCGCAATCGGCAAACGCGCTGGTCCACGACGCCATCAGTTCGATCTGTCCGACCGCGGCCGCTGCCTGCCGCGCCGCGATCGCGGTCCCCGGCGGCATCCGACCCAGCCTGGTGCGTCCCGCCGCTATCGCGCCCGAGGTCACGAGGATTACTTCGTATCCGTCGCGAACCGCGCCGTCCACGTCCGCCGCAAGCCGGGCGATAACCTCAGGGTCGAGCCCGTCGCTGTTCGAGAGCACGGCGCTTCCGACCTTCACCACGACCCGTCGGACCCGTCCCATCAGGCTCTGCTTGTAGGTCAACTGAGACATTCGGTGGGCCTTTCGTTGTGTCGCAAGCGCGCGGCGACAGCCTCGACCAGCGGTTCGAGACGGGTGCGTCGTTCGGCCGATATGGGCAAAACTTCAAGTTGCGTCGCCGTTTGCACGGCGGCGATTATCGTCTGAGCATCGGCCGTGTCGACGAGATCCATCTTGTTGAGCGCGATTAGCGCGGGCCGTTCCAGCAGCGCCCGGTCGAACGCTTCGATTTCTCCGCGCACGGTCGCGAAGTCATCGGCAGGCTTGCCCGACGCGTCGAGCACGTAGACCAGAAGCCGGGTGCGCGAGAGATGGCGCAGGAATCGTGTGCCGAGACCATGCCCGAGATGCGCGCCCTCGATAAGGCCCGGTATGTCCGCGACCGAGAAGCTCTCTTCGTCGGAAACGAACACCCGCCCGAGATTGGGCGTAAGAGTCGTGAATGGATACGACGCTATCTTGGGCCGCGCCGCCGTCAGCGAGCGCAGCAGTGTCGACTTGCCGGCGTTGGGAAGACCGACCAGCCCGGCTTCGGCGACGAGCCTAAGCTCAAGCTTAATGCGGCGCTGCACGCCGGGCTTGCCAGGAGTTGCGATCCTCGGGGCGCGACGGGTCGACGAGACAAAATGCATGTTGCCGAGTCCGCCCTCGCCACCCTGCGCAATCACGGCGCGTGAGCCGGGCAGTACGAGATCGGCCACCACTTCGTCGCTATCTTCGTCGATCGCGATAGTTCCGGGCGGGACCCGCACAAGAAGGT
>JBJKQX010000459.1:0-2948 GCA_046704965.1 Binataceae bacterium (SeqCode) | reverse complement strand
CCACTAGAGCCGGCGACAAACCGGCTCCGCCCGCAGTCAATCAGGATTTGCTTTAGATTCGCCACCACGGTAGCGAACCTTGAGTAGTCAGAGTGCTAATCAGAGCAAAGAAAAATTACCCAGAGCGACCGTCGCTTGCTTGCACGCATCTAACGGCCGACCGACGGGCGCAGTACGCAGGTCTGCGGCGGGATCTGTCCCTGGCGCCAATCCAGTTTGGATTCAACGCAGCGTGTTGGAGCGGAAAGTGGACCGAGACAGGCAGTCCACTCCCAAGCTGGGGTCGCGAGGGTACGATCGCCGGTGCACGCCGGGCATCTCCCATTTTCAGCGGTGGCGGAGGGGGGAGGGAGTCGAACCCTCCGGCGAACGCAATGCCCGCCAGGCCGGTTTTGAAGACCGGTGGGGCCACCGGGCCCCTTCCTCCTCCGTGAAGGCAAGCGGCTCGCATCATATCAGACATCGTCCCGGCGCGAATCAGTGTTAGAGGGCGCGGAATAAATCGTCATCGTCGGCCTTTTCGCCGAGCGATGGGTTATCGCGCAGCGCGGCACTTCACCGGATTGAGAACCCCTGGAGAGAAACGATAGTGTGCCAAGCCGTATGAAGAGAGTCCTGATCGTTCAGCCCTCCATCGAGCCGCCCGGCGGTGGTAACGGCGTCGCCGCATGGATTATCGAAGCGCTCAAGGACCAGCACGATCTGACTCTGCTCACCTGGCGTCCGCCCAAACTCGACGAGGTCAACCGGTTTTTCGGAACGCATATTGCGCCGTCCGACTTCACGCTGCAGCTTGGACCACAGTGGGTTTTCTGGCCGAGTCGATTATCACCGACGCCGCTCAGCCTTTTGCGAAATCATATGCTGCTGCGTAGTAGCCGGAAGATAGTCCCGCACTACGACGTGGTTCTTACGGCGGATAACGAGTCCGACCTGGGTGAACGCAGCGGTATCCAGTATGTTCACTTCCCCAAGTTCGACAAGGAGCGTCCCACGGTCGAGCTGCGTTGGTATCATTTCGGTCCGCTGCTGAATCCCTATTACTTCATTGCGAATCGCATGACGGGTTTCTCGTTCGAGCGGATGCGCCGGAATCTCACGCTGGTAAATTCCGACTTCATCGGCCGCCGTTACACGGCCGCGCACGGAATCGTGCCACTAACCCTGCATCCTCCGGCGCTCGGCACATTTCCCGAAGTACCATGGGAATCGCGCGAGGATGGCTTTGTGCTGATCGGACGAATTTCGCCCGAGAAACACGTCGAGCGCGCGATCGAAATTCTTGCCCGGGTGCGTGACAGATTCCCCCGCGTTCATATGCATATCGTCGGCACCGGCGATGATTCCGAGTACACCGCGATGGTGCGGGGGCGGGTTGAGGAGAATGCGTCGTGGGTTTCCCTACATGAGGGACTGGCTCGCGACGACCTGATCGACCTCCTCACGCGCCATCGCTACGGCATCCACGCGATGGAAGATGAGCACTTCGGCATGGCCGTGGCCGAGATGGTGAGCGCCGGATGCATCCCTATTGTTCCGCGTGGCGGGGGGCAGGTGGAAATCGTGGACTGCGACGACAGGATGCTTTACACCAGCGAGACGGAAGCGGTCGACAGGATCGAACGAATCATGGGCGACGCCAAGCTTCAGGATGAGTTGTGGCGCTCCCTGGCCGAACGCAAGGAATTGTTCACCACAGAGCGGTTCGTCAGCCGCATTCGGGGTCTCGTGCGCGATTTCCCGCATTACCCACCCGCATCCCGAACCGATACTGTTTCGGCCTGATTACTGATTCGGATCGCGGCGAATTTCGCCGCTTCTGACCAGGTTGCGGAATTCCGCGCTGTCGCGCATCAGGTCTTCGTAAGAGCCTGAGCCCGCGATTCGCCCGTCGCACACGAACAGCAACCGGTCGCAATCGCGCACCGTGCTCAGGCGATGGGCCACGATGAGTAGGGTCTTGCTGCCGCGCAGAGACTTGATCGATTTGAGAATCTCGGCCTCGGTCACGTTGTCCAGCGCCGAGGTGGCTTCATCGAATATCAGCAGATCGGGGTCATGATAGAGCGCTCGCGCTATTCCGACCCGCTGGCGCTCACCGCCGGACAAGCGCACGCCGCGCTCGCCCACCAACGTTTCGAGACCATCGGGAAGCGAGGCGACAAACTGCTCGAGCCCGGCTGACCGCAGCGTCGCAATCACCCGCTCCCTGTCGATATCGGCGTCCGCGATGCCGAGTGCGATGTTCCGCATCAGGCTGGCGTCGACGAGAAAGATCGATTGCGGCACATAACCGATACGCCGCTTCCACGAGAGCAACTCGCCGGCCAGTTGCTTGCCGTCCACCAGCACCCGTCCCGAAGTGGGATGAAGCAGCCCGACAATCAGATCGATCAGCGTGCTTTTGCCAGATCCGGTCGGCCCGACGATCCCGATAGCCTCACCGCATCGGATAGTCACGCTCGCGTTGCTCAGCGCGGGAACCGGGGTTTCCGGATACGAGTACGATACGTTATCGAGAACGATCCCTTCACGGAACGTAACCGGTGTCTCGCTCCTGGGATCGCTCGCCTGCGGAGCGTGACGGCCGAGCATCAAATAATCTTCATACAAGGTGGCGGCGGCCGGAGCCGCGCTGCGGATTTGATTGATGCGCCACGTGATACGGTTGGCTGACGGGATGATCCGAAAGGCGGCGTATGAAAACAGCGCAAGAATAGGCAGACTCTGCACGCTCGCCCTGCCCCTTCCCACGACCAGCGCGATGACGGCCAGCACGCCGCAAACGAAGATGGTTTCGGTAATATAAGGCGCAACCGCCTCCATCGTCTTGGCGAGATAGCCGAGTTTCACGACCCGGTCCTGCTGTTCATCAAAGATGCGGGTGAAGAAATCCTCGCGGCCCAGCGTCTTGATGTCCCTGGCGCCACCCAGCACCTCTTGCAGAG
>JBJKQX010000458.1:0-4032 GCA_046704965.1 Binataceae bacterium (SeqCode) | reverse complement strand
CCGCAGACGGGTGCCGAAATCATTCTTCTCAGCTTCGCCGCCATCCCCGTCCTCGGGATAATCGGCGCAATCGTGGGCGCGATAATCGGTGCTCGCATCAACCGGACGGCGTCGCCGGCGCAGAAGCTCATGATGCTGCGATTTATAGATGTGGGGATGGTGATCGCGGGCGTGGCATTTAGCATTCACTTCATCCTGCTGGCCCGGGCCGGCATCACGCCCCAGCTTTACCTGGCGCTCGCGGCGGTCTCGCTTTTGATCGCATTGAGGTCGTTCAGACCGATGACCCGATTGGGCAATTTCCTCGGCGGGAAGCGCTGAAGCGCGCATCCGGCCTGACTCTTCTGCACGACCGTCGCCCGGCGCGAGCCGCCCGGATGCCGCTTCGGGCTGCACCAGGTAAGCCTTTTATGACCGGCTGCGTCCGGGTAGTCTTGGCCTGATCCTGACTCGCTAATGGGAAGATTTCTTCACAGACGCACGCATACGGTGGGACTTCCGCCGGGAACTGTGGTTCACGTCGGCCTGCCTGCGGTCGAGCATTCCGAGGTGCGCGCGGTCGTGTATCAGCCGGACCGGGTCGACGAATCACGCCCGACCGGCGACACGCAGTTGAGCGAGCTTCGCTCCGAGAAGGGCGTCATATGGATAGACGTCACCGGGGTGCACGACCCGCAGGTGATCGAGCAGGTCGGGCGCGCCTTCGACATGCATCCGCTGGCGCTCGAGGACGTCGCAACCACGGACCAGCGGCCCAAGATCGAGGAGTACGACGGGCAGCTTTTTATCGTAGCCAGGATGCTTTCCTATGATACCGACAGTCGCGAGATGTCGGCTGAGCAACTGAGTATCGTTCTGGGTGATAACTTCGTAATTTCATTCCACGAGCGTCCGGGCAACATGGTGGACTCGGTGCTGGAACGGATACGCAAGGGCAGGGGGCGTATCCGGCGCATGGGCGCCGACTATTTGGCCTACGCCCTGCTCGACACGGTGGTCGATCATTATTTTGTCGTGCTGGACGAACTCGGCGAGGTCATGGAAGACCTCGAGGACCAGTTGCTGGAGACCCAGAGCGACGAGCCGCCACGCGAGCTTCACCGGTTGAAGCGCGAACTGCTGTTCATGAGAAAATCTGTGTGGCCGCTGCGCGAGGTGTGCTACCGGCTGCAGCGGGGCGAACCGCCGCTGCATGAGGAAGTCGGTCTTTATTTCCGCGACCTCAGCGACCATACCGTGCAGGTTATCGACACGGTCGAGACCTACCGCGACGTGACCTCGGGACTGATGGATCTTTATCTTTCGACCCTGAGCAACCGGACCAACGCGGTGATGAAAGTTCTGACCATTATCGCTACCTTGTTCATGCCGGCAACTCTGCTTGTTGGTATATACGGCATGAACTTCAAGGACATGCCGGAGCTTCAGTGGCGATGGGGTTATCCGACCGTGTGGGGCGTGATCGTGATTTCGATGGTCGGGATGATAGTCTGGTTTCGCCGCAGGAGATGGCTCTGACCCTCGCCCCAATTCGACTCGAATAGACGAATCCTGCCGTATACCGGAGTGCCGGCCGCGAACGCCCGCGCCATCGTGCGCGCCCATCGCTTGACGCCGCGATTATAATTCAATAATTCATGAATTGTGAAAAAAAGCGAAGCAGTCGCCGCACTCGCGGCGCTTGCCCATGAAACACGGCTCGAAGCATTCCGTCTGCTGGTTCAGGCGGGACCCGAGGGAATTGCCGCGGGACGGCTTGCGCTCAGGCTTCGCCTCGCGCCGCCCACGCTCTCATTCCATCTGGCGCAGTTGAACCACGCGGGGCTGGTCGACTCGCGTCGAGCGGGCCGGTCGATAATCTACGTGGCCAATTATCCGGCGATGAGTCGCCTGCTCTCTTATCTGACTGACAACTGTTGCGGCGGAAGGCCGGAAATCTGCCTGCCGCAGACCTGTGATGCCTCGGCCGGACGGGGCACGGCTTCGCGCTCCACCCCTCGAAGGCCGCGCGCACGTGTGGCGCAGAGGTCTGAATGACATGTCGAACGGAACCTACAACGTATTATTCCTGTGCACGGGCAATTCCGCCCGCAGCATCATGGCCGAGTCGCTTCTTAACCACCTGGGACGGGGGCGATTCAAAGCCTTCAGCGCGGGAAGCCATCCCGGCGGCGTGGTGAATCCGATCGCGATTCGCCTGCTGGGTGAACTTGGCCTTCCCGTGGAAGGACTGCGAAGCAAGAGCTGGGATGAATTCGTCCGACCCGACGCGCCCTCGATGGACTTCATCATCACGGTTTGCGACAACGCGGCCGCCGAGGTCTGTCCCATATGGCCCGGGGGTCCGGCAACGGCGCATTGGGGCGTCGAGGACCCGGCCGCAGCGGACGGCACCGACGATGAGAGGATGGCAGCGTTTCGGCGGGCCTTCGCGGTGCTCGAAGCACGGGTGAGGGCGCTGGTGGCGATGCAAATCGAGGAGCTTTCCCCCGCTGAACAGAAGCGACAACTGAGTGCGATCGGCGAGACCGGCGCGGACAAAGAAGTGGCACGCGTATGAAAGAAGCGAACGCTGGTTCAAGCCATGTCGGGGTCGAGCCGATGCGAGAGGTTGTTGGCAGGCTCTCGATCCTCGACCGATTCCTGACCGTATGGATCTTTCTCGCAATCGTGGTGGGCGTTGGACTAGGCTACGCGCTGCCCGGCTTGAGAACGGCGATTGACAGCCTGAGCGTCGGCACCACTTCGATTCCGATCGCGTTGGGACTCATCCTGATGATGTATCCGCCGCTCGCCAAGGTGAATTACGACAAGCTCGGGCGGGTGTTCCGCGACTGGAAGGTGCTCGGACTCTCGCTTGCGCAGAACTGGATCGTGGGGCCGCTGGTGATGTTCGGTCTCGCGATGCTGTTTTTGCGCGATTACCCGGACTACATGGTCGGGCTCATCCTGATCGGACTGGCGCGATGTATCGCGATGGTAATCGTGTGGAACGATCTGGCGCGCGGCGATCCCGATTACTGCGCGGGCCTGGTGGCCTTCAATTCGGTGTTTCAGGTCCTGTTCTACTCGGTTTACGCGTACGTGTTCGTGACCGTGCTGCCCAAATGGCTCGGTCTTGGCGGCGCCGTGGTCAATATCACGATCGGACAGATTGCCGAGAGCGTCGCGATGTACCTTGGGATTCCGTTCGTCGCCGGGCTGACTACGTGGCTCGTGCTGGTGCCGCTCAAGGGAAGGAAGTGGTATTACGAGCGCTTCGTCCCGGTCATCAGTCCGCTCGCGCTCGGCGCGTTGCTGTTTACGATAGTAGTGATGTTCTCGCTCAAGGGACAGACGATAGTGCGGCTTCCGCTCGACGTGGTCCGCATCGCGATTCCGCTGCTTTGCTACTTCGCGCTGATGTTCGCGATCACGCTCGTGATGAGTATGCGGGCGGGCGCGTCATATCCGCAGTCGGTTACGCTTTCATTCACGGCAGCCTCGAACAATTTCGAACTGGCTATTGCGGTTGCGGTCGCGACATTTGGGATCGCGAGCGGTGAGGCGTTCGCCGCGGTTATCGGACCGCTGGTTGAAGTTCCGGTGATGATTGCGCTGGTCGAGGTGGCGCTACGGCTGGGCGCGCGGCTGGGAGTGCAGGAGTTTGTGAATCCTGCCGTTTCGTCCGTGGATTGCGGGTCGGCCGAGCCGTAAAGCTGCGGGAGACGCGCGCGGACGGACTAGAGCCTAAAGCCAGGTGCCCAGCATGATGCCGACGATCGCCGCCGTGCATCCGGCCAGCAGACTGCCTCCCAGATTCGCGAACGCGAGCAGGAACTCGCCGTCCTGCACCAGGCGCATCGATTCGTACGTGAAGGTTGAGAAGGTCGTGTACGCGCCGAGGAAGCCGGTCGCGATAAGCAGTCGCCAGTTGGGATGCACCCACGGGCGGTCCTGCGCGAAGGCAAGAAAAAATCCCAGGATGAAACTGCCGGTAATATTGACGGCGAACGTGCCCCACGGAAACACCGTGCCCCATCGGTCCGAAAC
>JBJKQX010000457.1:0-10957 GCA_046704965.1 Binataceae bacterium (SeqCode) | reverse complement strand
GCGGTGCTTGGCCCATCGCCCGTTGCCGTCCATCACGATGGACACGTGCCGTGGCAGACGGGAAGCTTCCAGGGAAAGATCGGGAAACTCGTCAAGTGGTAGTGAAATCGCCACTTCGTGCGCAAGCCGGTTCCGCCGGCAGGTTCCCCCTTTGGCGGAATCAGACCTCCATTAACTCCGCTTCCTTGCTAGCAAGGGTCTTGTCTATCCGTTCGGTAAATTCCGTCGTGAACTGCTGAACCTTGGCCTCGGCGCTGCGAACGTCGTCATCCGTGATCTTCTTTTCCTTGTGCAGGTCCTTGAGCATGTCGTTCGCGTCGCGCCGATGGTTGCGCACCGAGACGCGAAAATCCTCAGCGGTCTTGCGGACGTGCTTGACCAGATCCTTGCGCCGCTCTTCGGTGAGTTCGGGGATCGGAATGCGGATTATCTTGCCGTCATTCTGGGGCATGAGCCCCAGATCCGAGGTCTGAATCGCCTTCTCAATATCGTGAAGAGCCGACTTGTCGTACGGCGTTATCACCAGCAGCCTTGGCTCGGGCGCGGCCAGCGAGGCTATCTGCCTGAGCGGGGTCTTGGCGCCGTAGTAGTTTACCTGCAAAGAATCGATTAGCGCCGTGGAGGCACGCCCCGTACGCACGCGCGAAAGCTCGTGCTTGAAGGCCTCCAGCGCCTTTTCCATTTCCTGGCGCGCCAACTCGATTACTTCAGATTGCATGACCTACGGTTCGCTCCCAACCCAGGTTCCGATATTTTCCCCCGTAACCGCTCTTCTTATATTACCCGGTTTGCGCAAATTGAAAACGATGATCGGCAGGTGATTGTCCATGCACATGGAAATCGCGGTCGAATCCATCACCTTGAGGTTTCGCTGCAAAACCTCGATATACGTGAGCCGGTCAAAGCGTGTCGCGCCCGGCTCGCGCATCGGGTCACGGTCGTAAACGCCGTCGACCGTGTGACTTCCCTTCAGAATAACCTCGGCCCCGATTTCCATCGCGCGAAGGCTCGCCGCAGTGTCGGTGGTGAAGTAAGGATTTCCGGTTCCGGCCGCGCAGATAACCACTCGATTCTTCTCGAGGTGGCGTACCGCGCGCCTACGGATATACGGCTCGCACACGGCCTGCATCGCGATTGCCGACAGCACGCGCGTCGGCACCCCGACACGCTCAAGCGCGTTCTGGAGCGCGAGCGAGTTTATCACCGTCGCAAGCATCCCCATCTGGTCAGCGGTTGAACGATCCATCCCGCGTGCCTCGTAATCCGAGCCGCGCAGAACGTTACCCGCGCCAATCACAAGCGAAAGCTGTACGCCGAGATCGTAAACTTCCTTGACTTCCTGGGCTACTTCGCCCACCGCGTCAAGGTCGATACCGCTGCCCTGGGCAGGCGCAAGAGCCTCACCCGACAATTTCAAGAGTACCCGGCTGAACCTGGGTTTGGGACTCAAACGGGGTTCGACTTCAGGCATCGTTTGGAATCCCTCGCGGTCTTCGGAAACGGTTTAAGCGCTTGCGCCGTCGTCCTGTGAGGTGGCCGCTTCGCCCAGTTGAAACCGCACGAAGCGCCGCACTTCGATTTTTTCTCCGAGCTTGCCGACGTATTCGCCCAACAAATCGGGAATAGTGCGGTTCGGGTCACGTACCCACGCCTGCTCCAGCAGACAGACCTCGCGATAAAACTTCTCGAGCTTGCCGTCCACGATTTTGGCGACCACCTGCTCCGGCTTACCAACAGCCTGCGAGGCGTAAATCTGACGTTCCTGCTCGATCACCTCTGGCGGAATTTCCTCGCGACTCACGCATCGCGGATTTGCCGCCGCTATATGCATCGCGAGCTCTTTCACCAGGGCTTGAAATTCGGGCGTTTTCGCCACGAAATCGCTCTCGCAGTTGACCTCGACCATCACGCCCAGCTTGCCGCCGGCATGAATGTACGAGCCGATAGCGCCTTCCGAAGCGACCCGCCCGGCGCGCTTGGCGGCCTGGGCGATACCCTTCTCACGCAGCCATACGACCGCCTTTTCAAGGTCGCCATTGGCCTCGGCCAGAGCCTTTTTGCAATCCATCACGCCTGCGCCGGTCTTTTCGCGCAGTTCCTTAACCAGTGTGGCGTTGAGTTCCATCACTCCTGTCCCGAAGAAGTCTCAATAATCAGGAAGAAAATGTTTGTAAGTCGCACAGGCCCAGTCTCGGCAAGAGCAAAGCCGGGACGAGGGGCTCGCGGTACGTCAAATTCAGACCGCCTGTGGCGTTTCCGGGTTCATCCCGCCGCCGTCTTCACTTTCGCCGCCGGTGGCTTCTTCCTCTCCGGCTTTCTGACGTTCCTCGGAGAGTTGCCTGCCTTCCATAACCGCATCGGCGATTGCGGCGGTAAAGAGCTTGATCGCGCGGATCGCGTCGTCGTTGCCCGGAATCCGGTACGCTATGAGGTCAGGGTCGCAATTGGTATCGACCACGGCCACGACCGGAATTCCCAGCCTTTTAGCCTCGGCGACCGCAATATCTTCCTTGCGAGTGTCGATAACCCACAGCGCGTCAGGCAGCTTGCGCATGTTCTTGATGCCGCCCAAGGTGGACATCAGCTTGGCGTGCTCACGCGAGTTCTCGATCATTTCCTTCTTCGTGAGCGCGCTGATCATCTCGGGGTCGGCCATTATGTCTTCGAGCTTCTTGAGCCGCTCGATCGACGCCCGGATGGTCTGGAAGTTGGTCAACATCCCGCCCAGCCAGCGGTTGTTGACGAAGAACATCCCGCATCGTTCGGCCTCTTCGCGCACGATATCCTGGGCCTGCTTCTTGGTGCCCACCAGCAGGATCGTGCCGCCCTCGGCCGCCAGGTCGCGCACGAAATCGTAAGCCGTGCGAAACATTTTGACGGTCTGCTGGAGGTCAATGATGTAGATGCCGTTGCGTGCGCCGAAGATGTAAGGCTTCATCTTCGGGTTCCAGCGGCTCGTCTGGTGCCCGAAGTGCACCCCAGCTTCGAGCAGCTGCTTCATGCTGATTTCGGTCATAAGTCTTTTTGTCCTTGTCCGGTCCTCAGCCGGGCGGCCCTTAACTTATCAGCCCTACCGGTCTGTTCAAAGCGCCTCGCGCCGCCTACGCGTTCATCGATTCCAGGAATTCCTCGTTGGTCTTGGTGCCGTGCATCTTGTCGATGAGGAACTCCATCGCCTCGACCGCATTCAGCTGCGACAGCAACTTGCGGAGGATCCAGACCCGATTTAGCGTGCTGCGCGGAAGCAGCAGCTCTTCCTTTCGGGTCGAGGAACGCTGAATGTCGACAGTGGGGAAGATGCGCTTTTCGAGCAGTCGGCGGTCAAGCGAAATCTGCTGGTTGCCGGTGCCTTTGAACTCTTCAAAGATGACCTCGTCCATCCGGCTTCCGGTGTCGACGAGCGCCGTGGCGATAATCGTCAGGCTGCCGCCGTCCTCGGTATTGCGCGCCGCGCCAAAGAATTTCTTGGGCTTGTGAAGCGCGTTGGAGTCGACGCCGCCTGACAGGATCTTGCCCGAAGGCGGGACCACCGTGTTGTAGGCGCGCGCCAGACGGGTTATCGAGTCGAGCAGGATGACGACATCGCGTCCGTGCTCAACCAGGCGCCGCGCCTTCTCGATAACCATCTCCGCAACCTGCACGTGACGGGTTGCCGGCTCGTCGAAAGTCGAACTGACCACCTCGCCCTGTACCGAGCGAGACATGTCGGTCACTTCCTCGGGTCGCTCGTCGACGAGCAGCACGATAAGGACGATTTCCGGATGGTTGTGAGCGATCGCTTTCGCGATAGCCTGCAGCATCATGGTCTTGCCGGTAAACGGCGCCGCCACGATAAGGCCGCGCTGACCTTTTCCGATTGGCGCCACCAGGTCGATGATGCGCGTGGTCAGGTCTTCGTGGCTGTATTCGAGCTTTATCCGCTCGGCAGGGTACAGCGGCGTCAGGTTGTCGAACAGGATCTTGTCGCGCGCCCGCTCCGGCTCTTCGTAGTTGATCGATTCGACCTTGAGAAGGGCGAAATAACGCTCGCCTTCCTTGGGCGGACGAATCAGACCGGAGACCGTGTCACCGGTGCGGAGGTTGAACTTCCGGATCTGGCTCGGCGAGATGTAGATGTCGTCGGGGCCGGGCAGGTAGTTGTAATCCGGCGAGCGCAGAAACCCGAACCCGTCGGGAAGTATTTCGAGTACCCCTTCGCCGAGAATCGAGCCGCCCCGATGGGCCTGCGCCTGCAGGATCGAAAAGATCATCTCCTGCTTGCGCATGTTGACCGCACCATCGACGCTGAAATCGCGTGCGATATGGGCCAACTCCGTAACCTTGGCGCTCTTCAGCGCTTTGAGGTTCAATACCCCTTCGGGCGAAATGACGGACGCAGCTTCCGGACCAAACTCAAGACGCTCTTCAGTCCTGTCGCCCTTGGGCGGTTCCGAGGCTACGGCGCCCGCTCCCCCGTGCTCACGCGCTTCGTGCTGCTTTGCAGCCCCTCTTCCCCTGGCCATATGCCTTCCCCGGGACTTAACGGTTCTTTCTTCTGAATTCTCCATTTATCGCGAACTATGCAGCTGAACGTCCGTTCGGCGGCAATGGGTTAGGATCGTGATGTGATTCCGCTCGTGTCGGGGCGAAACCCTTGAAATCTGATTCACCCAGGACCCGGTTGATCGGGTTTCGGAAACAGTGAAGCCGCTGATTCGGCTGTCTTGGGCTGGCCGAAGAACGGCTGCGGTACTCAGTCTACCCCAGCGTCCCAAGCGCGGAAGCTCTCTCTAAACGCTAACCAAGCCTGCACAGCCTGTCAACGCCCGCTCAGTTCAGGTTTGCCACCAGACGCGCCAGCGCCTTGTCGTCGAGGCTCGCCGAGTGGCTCTCCAGAAACCGTACAAAGTCTTCCGCGGGCGGCGCTATGAATCGAAGTCGCTCGCCACTTCTCGGATGAACGAACGATAGCGCAAGCGCGTGAAGCGCGTGTCTTTCGAATCCGCCGCTGTTCGCCCGGCTGCGCCCGGTGCCAGCGCCGTAAAGCTTGTCAGCGAGACACGGATGCCCCAGCGACGCGAGATGCACCCGAATCTGATGCGTGCGGCCGGTTTCCGGCATCGCCGCCACCAGCGTCGCGGGCTCGGCGTCCGATTCCTCGGCAGCCAGACGGCGCAGAACGGTTACATGCGTCACCGCGTCGCGCGCGTTGTTCGAACTTATGGAAAAACGCTTGCGATCGACGGGATGCCGCCCCACGGCGCGCGAAATCGTCAGGCATTCACGCGACATCGTTCCGCGCACGACCGCCAGATAAATCTTTTTTACGGTCCGCTCCTTGAACTGGTTCGACAGCCAGGTCTTCGCGTACGGTGTGCGCGCAACTACCATCACGCCCGAGGTCTCCTTGTCGAGCCGATGAACGATTCCGGGCCTCAGCACGCCGTCCGGCTCGGTCATCGTGGCAAGCTCGGGAAAGCGCGCGAGCAGTGCGTCAACCAGGGTCGCGTCGGGATGGCCCGGAGCGGGATGCACGGTCATATGCGCGGGCTTGTTTACCACGATAATCTCGTCGTCCGAGTACATGACCGCGATGTCCGGCGCGGGGACGACGAAATCGGGCGCCTGAACGGCAGTCGGCGCGGCAATCTCGACGCGATCGCCTGCTCGCACCGCGCTGGCGGCGCGCGCGGACTCGCCATTGACCGTAATAAGTTTCGCCTTGATCATCCGCGCCACTTGCGAGCGCGTGAACTCCGGATACAGATTGGCGGCGACGAAAACGTCAAGCCGCATACGATCCTCCTGACCTTGCGGGGTCAGGACCGCCGGCAATCCGCGGTTTACGCGCTCCACAGCGTCAGCGGGAATTGGCGAGGGTGTTTGCAAATCTGAAATCTTCTTTTACCTGCAGCTTGCTGATTGGCGGCGTGAAAAGAAATATCGAGAATCCAACGGCACGCGAACCATCGCGCGAATTCGCGCAGAGAGAACTGAACAACCCGGCGGACTCGCGCACCGCCCGGATCGGAAACTTGTACCGTCTGATTATACCCCAAAACTCGCCGCGGCGCCTGCTGTCAGCCCGCTTTCGGATAAGGAATCGGATGCGCCTGTTCGTAGTCGGCAATATCCTGCTCATTCAAAAGCGTCAGTGAGACGTCATCCAGGCCTTCGAGCAGACACTTCTTGGCGAACGCCTGAATTTCGAAACGCGCCGACCATCCGAAGGCGTCCGACACGGTCTGCGCGGGCAGATCGACCGTCAACGCATAATCGTCGTGACGCTTCACCGCCTGGAAGATCTGTTCGATTTCCTCGGGCTTCAGAATTATCGGCAGCATCCCGTTCTTCAGGCAATTATTCCGGAAAATGTCGGCAAAGGACGGCGCAATGACCGCCTTGAAACCGAAATCCGTCAGAGCCCACACGGCATGTTCACGCGAGCTTCCGCATCCGAAATTGGCGCGCGCAACCAGTATCGTCGCCTTGGCAAAGCGCGGCTGGTCGAGAACGAACTGGCTGTCGGGTTGATTTCGCCAATCGTAAAAGAGTCCCTTGCCGAGTCCGCTGCGCACGACGGCCTTGAGGAACTGCTTGGGAATGATCTGGTCGGTATCGACATTGGCGCGGTCCATCGGCGCGACCAGACCGGTGAAATTCTTGAATGCTTCCATCGCGGACTTTCTCCCTCAGCGCTTGGCGAACTCGCGGACGTCGACGAAATGACCCGCCAGCGCGGTCGCCGCGGCCATCTCCGGGCTGACCAGATGAGTCCGTCCGCCCTTGCCCTGACGTCCCTCGAAATTACGGTTCGACGTGCTGGCGCATCGCTCGCCCGGCTTCAGGATATCCGGGTTCATCCCCAGGCACATACTGCATCCGGATTCGCGCCATTCGAAGCCCGCCTCGCGAAAGATTTTGTCGAGTCCGAGATTTTCGGCTTCTCGTTTCACCTGCTGCGAGCCCGGCACCACCATCGCGTTCACCCCTTCTGCGACCTTTCGGCCACGTACGATCCCGGCCGCCGCCTGCAGATCGCTCACGCGCGAGTTGGTGCATGAACCTATAAAGACACGTTCGACCCGGATGTCCGTAATCGGAGTGCCGGGCTTGAGCCCCATGTACTCAAGCGCCTGCTCCGTCGCGCGGCGTTCGGATGCCTCGCCTATCGCGGCCGGGTCCGGAACCTTGCCCGTAACCTCGACCACCATCCCGGGATTGGTGCCCCACGTGACCTGCGGCGCGAACGAAGCAGCGTCGAAAATTACGCTTCGGTCAAAGGTGGCTCCGTCGTCAGTGTGCAGCTCGCGCCATCGCGCGACCGCCTTGTCGAACTCCGCGCCACTGGGCGCGAAGCGCTTGCCGCGCATGTATTCGATCGTCTTGTCGTCGACCGCGATCATCCCCGCGCGAGCGCCGGCTTCGATCGACATGTTGCAAACCGTCATGCGCGCTTCCATCGAGAGCGCTTCGATTGCGCTGCCCCGATACTCAATCACGCAGCCGGTCGCGCCGTCGGTTTTTATCCGTCCGATAACCGCCAGGATGAGGTCCTTCGAGGTCACGCCCGGCGCCAGCTTGCCGTCGACGCGGACTTCGAGCGTCTTCGGTTTTACCTGCCAGAGACATTGCGTGGCGAGCACATGCTCGACCTCGCTGGTGCCGATTCCGAAGGCCAGCGCACCCAGAGCGCCATGCGTCGAGGTATGGCTGTCACCGCAGACGATCGTCATGCCGGGCTGGCTCAGACCCAGTTCCGGTCCAATCACGTGAACGATTCCCTGCTCCGAATCCCCGAGGTCGAACAGCTTCAGGCCGAACTCGCGGCAATTTCGCCGCATCATTTCAACCTGGACGCGCGAGTCGGGGTCCTCGATAGGCTTGGAGCGGTCAGTGGTCGGAACGTTATGGTCGAGAGTTCCGAAGGTCCGCGCCGGCACCCGCACCTTGCGCCCGCTGTTGCGCAGCGCTTCGAACGCCTGGGGCGAGGTAACCTCGTGAATCAGGTGAAGATCAATATAGAGCAGCGCCGGCTCGCCGGGCTTCTCGGTTACGACGTGATTCTTCCAGATATTTTCCAAAAGAGTCTGTGCCGCCATCGCGGTGACGTACCACCTCGGCTATGGGATAGGAAAGGTATTATCTGACAATCAGGCGGCCTGTCCAAGCGCCGCCTGATTATGACGCCTGCGCCGGCACGACGATCGCTCCGGTCAAGGAGAGCGGGTTTGCATGGCAAGCCCCGCGCGGATCGCTCGCCGCGCCAAGCGTCAGTGGCGCTTCTCGCGCTTATTTTTTCGTGCGCACGACGAGTACCGGGCAGGGTGCGGTTCTAACGACTTTATCGCAATTGCTGCCCATCAGCAGATGCTCGATAGGACCTTCGCCGTGCGATCCGATAACCACCAAGTCGACTTTTTTCTCGCCGATCACTCGAAGGATTTCGTAAACCGGGTCTCCTTCCTTGAGGACTACTTCGTGGTTGATGTCTTTGACCTGGCCGTCGTAGCGCGCCATCAGCTCGGCGGACTTTTTCATCGCACCCTCGATCAGTGCGTGATAGTCGCCGTGCTGTTTGCCGTAAATTTTGTCGGCCGGATTACGGATGACGTGAAGCATGTACAACTTCGAGTTGTACTTTTGCGCCAGCGACGCCGCGTGCTCCAGAACCTGATCCGCGTACGATGAGAAATCAGTGGCGTAAAGGATGTTCCCGATATTAACCATGAGCTCTGCTCCTGTCGTTATGAGACCCCTTCAAAAACCTTAGTTCCGACGTTAGGTCAAGGGCCAGCGACGGCATTCCCCCGCGCGAGTCCCGACAGCGTACGAGCCCGGTGCGGCGGCGTCAATCCGGGCTCCGCGTTTGGTCTGACGCAAACAAAGAGAGTAACGGATGTTACGGTGCATCGTCTTCGATTTTCGCTATCGACGAGACCGGGTGCGGAGCGGGCAGGGAGTTCGTATGAACGCGAAAGATGAGCTTGGCAAGAATTCGAAACAACCCGTCGAGGAAGGTCCGGGGTCGCAATTCGACGAAGCCACGCGATGTGACGCGTGTGGCTCGCCGATGAAGCCGATGGGACACTGCAAATACTGGTGCCTTGCATGCGGGTTCCTCAGAACCTGCAACGACGTGATTTAACGCCGTGCCCACGCGCAAACCCGCGAAGACCGTTCACCGCGCTTCCCGCCAGGATTAACGTGCAGTCGTACAGTATCGACGGCATTCGCACCCTACCGACGCGCGTACGAGTTCCGGGATTGGGTATTCAGCCTCATTTGACCCGACCGGTCGGAGTCGTGCGTTCGGCTTGGGCAAGTCCCCTCGTTACCACTTTTTCACCGAAGCGGGTCACCAGCGCGTCCACCGCGCGATTCAAGCGCTCGCGCTTTGACGCGGATTGCAACGTCAGTTCGAACAGTCCCAGTTGGCGCGGTTCGGCGCGCTCGAGATTATGCACCTGGATTCCGGCGAGCCTGACGCGGTCGGGTTCGCGAACGCGGCCGAGCAGGTCGATTGCCACGCGCGAAATCTCGCCGCCGTCGTCGGTCGGGCGCTCAAGCGAAACGCTGCGGGTCAAAATTGGATAGCGTCCCTGCCCAAGCGGTCTCGCAAGTTTGAGTTTCAGGGTTATCGTGCGGGCGCGCACCGCGTCACTTCGAAGCCGTCGACCCAACGCCTCTCCGTGAGCGATCAGGACGCGCCGCAGCGCGAGGCCTTCGCGTTCGAGGTCGCGTTGGAAGGTGCTTTCTTCGCCGTAAGATTTGCGCTGCCAGTCGGGCACCACCGGGCGCGGATCGATCCCGTTTGCGAACTCGTGCAGATGGGCTCCGAAGGAGCCGAAGAGCGCCTTGAGATGTGCCGGATCGGACGCGGCCAAGTCTCCAATCGTGCGAATTCCAGCCTCGCGCATCCTGCCCAGCGTCACCCTGCCGACTCCCCAAAGCCGCTCGACCTCAAGCGGCGCAAGGAACTCGCGCACATGTTCAGCGCCGAGGTAAAGAAGGCCGTCCGGCTTCGACATCTCGCTCAGTATCTTGGCCACCATCTTGTTCGGCCCGATCACGACTGACACGACCAGCCCGGTCTTCTCGCGCATCGCGCGTTTCAGCGCACGACCGACCTCAAGCGGCGGTCCCAGCAGGCGTTCGCTTCCGGTCAACTCGATAAAAGCTTCATCGAGCGAAAGCGGCTCGACCACCGGGCTGAAGCTTTCGAACACCTCGCGCACCCCGCGCGAAACCTCGACATAGCGATCCATCCGCCCCGGCACGAACAGGCCGCTGGGGCAAAGCCAGCGCGCCTCGATCGTCGACATAGCAGAGCGCACGCCGTACCGACGCGCTTCGTAGGAGGCTGACGTGACGACTCCGCGGTTGCTTCGTCCGCCGACGATTACCGGAAGGCCCCGCAACGACGGGTTGTCCATCTGCTCGACCGACGCGTAAAACGCGTCCATGTCGGCATGGGCGATAACCCGCTGCGATTGCGAGTAGTCGCGTCCATCGTCCATCGCGCAACTCCGGGGCGCCGATAACGCCGCTCAGGACGGCACCGGCAGTCGCTCAAAGATTCTCTGCGCGGCCTCCTCGGCGCCGTGCACACAATCGGGCACGCCCACGCCGCGATAGGCCGAGCCTGCCAGCGCAAGACCGTTCATCGAGGCAGTCATACGCTCTATAGTATCGACCCGCTCAAGATGTCCCACGCCGTACTGCGGCATCGCGCGTGGCCATCGCCTGACTTCCGTCAGGCGTGGCGCGGCTTCCACGCCGCACAGTGCCCGGAACTCATCGCGCGCCGCTGTGACCATCTCGTCGTCCGAAAGTTCCATCATCGCGCTCTGCAGCACTCCGCCCACGAACGCACGGGCGAGAATGAAACCTTCGGGCGCACGGCCCTGGTACTTGAGGCTCAGAAAACTGCCCGCGATTATCTTTCGCTTCTCGACCGCTGGCACGACAAAGCCGA
>JBJKQX010000456.1:0-2848 GCA_046704965.1 Binataceae bacterium (SeqCode) | reverse complement strand
AAGAGGTTCGACCGGAGGATTAAGAGGCTTGAGGACGGCGCGGTTACCGCCTGAGCCGATTTCGTCAAGGCCGTCCGTGCTCGGCATTGCGTTGGCGGCCTGAGCGATTATCTGACTCGACAGTTGGGCCCTGGTGAATCCCACCCACCAGTTGCCCGCACCCAGAAACAGCAGCGCGACACCCGTGACCACCCGCCAGTCGCGGTAGATATCGGGCAGTTTCATCCTGCTCGAAAGCATAGAAACCTCCTGCCGCGAAAACAATCCACCCCTTAAAGACGGCGGCGCGGAACTTTGGTTGCGCCTTCGGAACACGAGCCGCTATCATCGTGTTTTCGAGGACCTATGAACGCGGATTCCCTTGGAAAGACGGGCCTTGCGAGCGATGACGTCGCCGCGATGAGCCCACGCCTGGAAGCGATACTCAAGCGTTTCGAAGACGGCGACAAAGTTGCGCTTGCCCGCATGATAACGCTGGTCGAGAACCGTTCGCCCGAGCGCAACGCGGTAATAGAGCGTATCTATGCGAAGACCGGCCATGCTCACGTTGTTGGAATCACGGGACCGCCCGGAGCCGGAAAGTCAACGCTGGTCAATCTGCTGATCGCGAAGTATCGCGCGCAGGGAAAACAGGTCGCGGTGCTCGCGATCGACCCATCCAGCCCGTTCTCGGGCGGCGCAGTGCTGGGCGATCGGGTCCGGATGACCGACCATTACCGCGACTCCGGCGTCTACATCCGCAGCATCTCCTCGCGCGGCAGCCACGGCGGTCTAAGCCGGGCGACCCGCGAGATCGTCAAGCTGCTCGACGCGTTCGGCCACGACATCATCATTATCGAGACCGTGGGCGTCGGTCAGACCGAGCTTTCAATCATGGATCTGGCGGATACGACCGTGGTGGTCACGGTGCCCGAAGGCGGCGACGCGGTGCAGGTGATGAAGGCGGGTCTGAACGAGATAGCCGACCTGTTCGTGGTCAACAAGGCCGACCGCGAAGGCGCCGACCGCATCAAGGCTGAGCTCGAACTGAACGTCCACCTCAGGCCCGCTGGCGGATGGCGGCCGCCGGTCGTGATGACGCAAGCGTCGGCCGACAAGGGAGTCGACCGGCTAGTCGAGCTGGTTGCAAAGCACAAGGACTATGTGAACGCCCATCGCGACCCGGCGCACGAGGCCGATCGCCGTGCCCATGAGCTGACGGTAGTATTGACCGGCGAACTCGAGCAACGCGCCACGAGGTCGCTGCGCGCGGGCGGCGGAATTGAGGAGTTGATTGCGGGTGTGCGCGAGGGGAAGCTGAATCCATACAGCGCCGCGCGCAAGTTGCTGCAAGATCCCGCGGCGCTCGGAGAATTGCTTGCCGGAAACGACTCCGACCAATAGCGCCACCGAACGGGGCAAACGCCACGCGGACGGACGCCTGTTCGCGATAGGCGATATCCACGGATGCCCCGACGAGTTGGCCGCGATGCTCCGGGCGATAAAGCCGGAAGCGAACGACACGGTGGTGTTCGTGGGCGATTACGTCGACCGCGGGCCGTCGTCGCGCGAGGTCATCCAGCAGGTACTCGAGCTTTCCAAATCCGGCCCCGAGGTGATCGCGCTCAAGGGCAATCATGAAGACATGATGCTCTCGTTTCTCGGGCTCGACGGGCACTACGGCGAGTCGTTCCTGTTCAACGGCGGAGCAATTACGCTCGACAGCTACGGAGTGCGCGAATCAGAGGTCGAGCGTGCCATCGAACGCATTCCCGAGGAGCATCTCAATTTTTTGCGCGGGCTCGCGCTGAGTTACTGGCGTCCGCCCTATTTCTTCGTCCACGCCGGAATCCTGCCCCATCGGCAACTCATGGAGCAGGACCCCGAAGACATGCTCTGGATACGGCAGGAATTCATCTTCCATCCGCATCGCGCCGACGCGATCGTGGTGTTCGGTCATACCCCGATGCGGGACGTCCTGATCGACCTGCCCTACAAGATCGGAATCGACACGGGACTGGTGTACGGAGCCAAGCTGACCTGCGTGGATTTTACCGAGGGCGTGGCCTATCAGGTCGATCGCGGGAACACCGCAGTCAGGTCGCATCGTATCGAAGTGCGATGAACCTCTTTCTCCGCGGCCCGGCTACAGGTAGTCTTGTTCATTCGATGGCGGCGTAGCTCAACCCGGTTAGAGCACGCGGCTCATATCCGCGGGGTTGTAGGTTCAATTCCTACCGCCGCCACCATCACGCCAACCACGACGCCGACAAGCTTTTGAAGAAGGCTTTTCGGCTTCTTCTCTTCTGCGCTGCAACCACTGCGCGCATATCCTTTGACCTGCGGAGCGGAGATTGGTTCCTGTCTCGTGCGTCGGACGACTTCATTCGCGCACTGCTGATTGACTCCAGCGGGCGCTCTCGTTCGCGCCCCGCTCCAACTCGGGGACTCAGAGGCGCTGGTCGTTGAACAAAATAAAACGCTGTGCTATTTTAACCTCAATCGTACATCGCCCTCTGCCGTTTGGCGCGGGGGCTGGAGATAAAATTTATGACGAAAGAAGAAATCTTGGACCAAAGAAAATTCAGGGAAACGCCTGACGGGCAGTGGCGATACAGCACAGACTTATGTAAGGCGTTCACCGCTGAAGCTGTGCGCGATGCAACGACCCAGTGGGTCCAGAAGTGCTTAGCTGAACCAGTAGCCGGCGGTATGTTTGAGTTCTATTTTTGGACCCGGCCTTCGGACGGCATGGTGAGTTGCAAAGCTCTACTAAGTCAGCTTCGCCGCAACGATATGGTTGTCATTAGACATGCTCCTCACTGACTACTTGTCTGACGTGGCCGCGAAAACCCTTGCGCTGTTTTTC
>JBJKQX010000455.1:0-4563 GCA_046704965.1 Binataceae bacterium (SeqCode) | reverse complement strand
AATCCGGCGCAAGCGAGACGGCCGGGCTTGGCCTGTTGCCTATCGTCACGCGCTTCGAACGCATCAAAGTTACCACCCGCGTCACGGCGCGCGCCGAAGCAATATCGTTTCTCACCGGTAATCGCAGCCTGACGGATCAAGTCTCGGGCTACGAGATTCACATGGGACAGACTTGGCTAGTCGCCACTGCGGCGAGTAGACCGGCGTTTCGAATCGTCACGCGAAACGGCGACCCTTCGGATACGTCCGACGGCGCCGTCAGTGCGGACGGAGTCGTGGCGGGCACGATGTTGCACGGGATATTCGATAATCCGGCGTTGCGGCACGCGATGCTCGCGGGAATCGGCACGGGGACTGGCGCGACGGGAGTCGAGCTAGCGCCCGACATGGCTGAAAACGGCTCGCCGAATGCGCGCGAGGCCGAGTACGAGCGGCTCGCGGCGATAGTCCGGGAAAATCTCGACTTCGAGTCGCTTCGACGAATCGCGCGACTATAATCGTTAATCGTTGGGGAGAAGACGCACGGAACGCACGGAGGGAATCGGCAATTCGCACATGAAGCAGGAAAAACCAACCGGGAAAGAAGCTGACACAACGATGGAGATGCCGGCTGCGCCACTCTCGCTCGAAGGCTTTGTGGTGCTCCATCAGATGTTCCGCTTCCGTCGCGACAGGTGGAAGAGCCTCGACTCGGGCGAGCAGCGCCGCGCGGTTTCACAGGCTTCGGACTTGCTCGCGGCGATGGGTCGGCGCGAGAACGGCGAAAGCGCGATCTTCTCCCAGTTGGGTCATAAGGGCGATCTTATGCTCGTTCATTTCCGGCCCACGTTCGACGAACTCAACAACGCCGAACTCGAACTCGCGAAGCTTACGATCGCTGACTACCTGGAACCGACGACGTCCTATCTGTCGGTAATCGAACTCGGCCTGTACGAGGCCACGGTCGCGCTCTATCAGAGTCTGATCGACAAAGGCATCAAGCCCCATTCGGACCAATGGAAGCGCGAAGTCGAGACCGAGCTTGCCCGCCAGCGCGAGAAAATGGTCACGCGCCTGTATCCGAAAATCCCTGATCGCCGTTATCTCTGCTTTTACCCGATGGACAAGAAGCGCGAGGGTGCCGACAACTGGTACCGGCTTCCGATCGTCGAGCGCAGAACCATGATGCGTGAGCACGGCCTGATGGGGCGTCGTTACGCTGGACAGGTAACGCAGATTATCTCCGGCTCGATCGGCTTCGACGACTGGGAATGGGGCGTCGATCTCTTCGCCGACGACCCGGTCGTGTTCAAAAAGCTCGTCTACGAGATGCGCTTCGACGAAGCGAGCGCCGGCTACGGTAAATTCGGACCATTCTATTTTGCCATCCGCGTCGATCCCTCGGACCTGGGCAGGCTTTTTATCGACTAGCAACGAAGCGCAACAGGCCGCTTGTTTTCACAGACAACCGGATGCGGTGTTGGATAGCTGCAAGAGGACGAGTTGGATGAGCAGTAGCGAGCTTGCCGGAGTCGTCACCCGCTCATGGAACGGCGACAACCTTAACGGATGCTTCGGTATCGAGTTCGTCTCGGTGCGCGACGGCAGGGCAACCGTCCGCATGCCCCACAGCAACGCGGCCGCGCAACCGACCGGGCTGTTCCATGCGGGGGCGATTATCGCGCTGGCGGATATCGCGGCGACCGCGGCGGCATTCTCCGCGATAGCTCCCGACGCTGACCAATCATCTGCGCCGATGCCGCTCGCGTTTCAGATCTCGACAAACCTGATCGGCAACGCGGGCCATGGGATGCTCGTCGCTGAAGCGGAAGTCCAGAGTTGCGGGCGAACGGTGATAGTCGCCCAAACGCGTGTCACGCACGAGGAAGCCGGGTTGGTCGCGATCGTCAGCGTAACGCTAAGGCGTCCGCCCTCGCCGTCAGGAACGTAGTTTTTCCAGTATCCGGCCGATGAAACCGTTGCCGGGAGGGTCGAGAGGCGGCGGTTGCTTGCCTTCACGAAGCGCGGCGACGCATCGTTCTATCTCGCCTTCGTTCGGAAACCGTCCCTGCGTCGCTTTCGAGAAAATAACCTCGCCGTCGACGCACACGTCGAACTGCCCGCTCGATCCGGGTTTGATCGCGGCTTCGCTATCGAAACGTTCCTTGAGGGACGCGGCCAGACTGGCCGCGTGTTGCTTGTACCCTCAAGCCGAGCAGTAAAGGATTTCGACCGTCATCACTCCTAAAGCCTACCCTTGCGGGTTGGCAACTCAAAGCCCGACGCCCGTTCTGCCTTCTATCTGCCCTCGGGAAGATCGACAAACACCGCAGCCGCGACCACCGAACTCCAAAGACCGTCGCGATCGCCGATTGCCGACTGCGTGACGTTGCGCGTGCTCACGATCTTGTCCGACACGCGCCAGATGTCCTTGCGCTCGTCATAGCTGGCGTTCGGGTCGAAATCGACGCCCAGGATCGTGGCCAGCATCATCGCAGCCAGGTCTTCCGCGTAGTCACCCGCCTTCTGATCAGTCTCGCCGAAGCTGTGATGCTCGGAGAGATAGCCGTATTGCGACGGATTGGCAGGTATCGCCACGCCGACCGATGCGGCAATGAGTCGATGCGGTTCGTTGGTGGCGTTGTCGCTCATCACGGTAAAGACTATCTGCCCGGGCGACAGGTACCTAAGCCCTTCCTGCTGGGAGATGAGCTTGCAGTTGGGCGGAAAAATCGACTTTACCCGCACGAGGTTGTACTCGGCTATTCCGGCCGAGCGCAGCGACAACTCGAAGGAGGTAAGCTTCTCACGATGCTTGCCAACTCCCTTGGTAAGAAACACACCTTTGGGCCGCGGCCCCATTTATCAAGTCCTCTCCTTACGGCGCCGCCTGAAGGCTGCCCCGGACTCTCTCTGTTTGGGAGCAAAAGCGGCTCAGAGCGCTAACACCCCGAGCCACCTTGCGACAGAACCAATGAACCAATCGAATTATTATAGCAATCGGAAGCGGACGCGAAGCTAGCCCGCTGCCCGTCAAACAACGTTAACAGGTTTGTAATCTCCGAAAACCCGCCTCATCGCGTCCGATATTTCACCGAGCGTGCACCACGAGCGGACCGCCTCGATAATCGGGGGCATCAGGTTCGCGTCGTCGCGAGCCGCCGCTTCGACCCGCACAAGCGCGCCTGCAGCCTTGTCCCTGTCGCGTTCGGCGCGGATTTTCTGAAGCCGGGCCTTGGCCTTCACTTCCAGATCCGGATTGACCTTGAGGATGTCCTTGGGCATCTCTCCGCCCGAGGTGAACTGGTTCACGCCCACGATCACGCGGTCTTTGGTCTCTATCTCGCGCTGATAGATGAAGGCCGCGTTCTGGATTTCGCGCTGCATGTAGCCGCGCTCGATCGCCGAAACCGCACCGCCGAATTCATCGATCTTCGACAGATATTCCTGTGCCTTGTCCTCCAGCTCGCGGGTCAGGTTTTCGACGTAATACGAACCGGCCATCGGGTCGATCGTGTCGGCCACGCCTGACTCGTGGCCAACAATCTGCTGAGTGCGAAGCGCCAGCAACACTGACGACTCGGTCGGCAGAGCGAGCGCCTCGTCGCGCGAATTGGTATGCAGCGATTGCGTTCCACCCAGCACCGCGGCAAGCGCCTGCAGAGTCACGCGCACGACGTTGTTGTCGATCTGCTGGGCCGTAAGCGTGGAGCCGGCGGTCTGCGCATGAAACCGCATCATCATTGAGCGCTCGTCCTTGGCTCCGAACCGTTCCTTCATGATCCGGGCCCACAGCCTGCGCGCCACGCGGAACTTGGCGATTTCTTCGAAGAAGTTGTTATGAACGTTGAAAAAGAACGACAGTCTGCTGGCAAACGAATCGACCTTGAGACCTGCCTTGAGCGCTGCCTCGACATACGCGATTCCGTCGGCGATCGTGAAGGCCAGTTCCTGCGCCGCGGTCGAGCCGGCTTCGCGGATGTGATAGCCGGATATCGAAATCGTGTTCCAGTTGGGAACCTCTTTGGATGCAAACTCGAAGATATCGGTGATGATCTTCATCGAGCCGCGCGGCGGATAGATATAGGTGCCGCGGGCGACGTACTCCTTCAGGATGTCGTTCTGGATCGTCCCGTTGACTTTATCCCACGACACGCCACGGCGCTCCGCCACCACCAGGTAAAGCGCTAGAAGGATCGACGCCGTCGCGTTGATCGTCATTGAGGTTGAGATTTTGTCCAACGGAAGCCCGTCGAGCAGCGTTTCCATGTCGGCCAGCGAGCCGATCGATACGCCAACCCGGCCCACTTCGCCCTCGGCAAGATGATGGTCCGCGTCGCGACCCATCTGGGTCGGCAGGTCGAATGCGACCGAGAGACCGGTCTGGCCCTGATCGAAAAGGTACCGATAGCGCTTGTTGGATTCCTCGGCAGTCCCGAACCCCGCGTACTGCCGCATCGTCCAAAGTCGCCCCCGATACATCGTGGGCTGAACGCCGCGCGTGAAGGGATACTCACCCGGGTAGCCGAGGTCGGCGACGTATTCCAGATGCTCCGAGTCCTGCGGGTCGTAAATCCGTTTGAC
>JBJKQX010000454.1:0-5371 GCA_046704965.1 Binataceae bacterium (SeqCode) | reverse complement strand
TCCGCGCGTCTGCTCGGCCAGACTCGTGGCCGTCTCCAGGCGCTCGCATAGAATTGTTCCCCTGGTGCGGTTTATCGCGCGAACGAAACGCTGCATCGTTTCCTCCCTGTCAGTCGGTCAAGCGCTGTGCAAGGCCTGTTCCCAAGATATCAGGTGTACTAAACTTGGTACGTTTGAATGGCGTACCTGCCGATATTTGTCGATGTTGACGGGCGCTCCTGCCTGGTGGTGGGAGGCGGACCCGTCGCCCTGCGCAGGGTGGAAGCGCTGCTCGAAGCGGGCGCTGAGGTGACTGTGATAAGTCCCCGGCGCGTGGACGCACTGGAGGGTCTCGCTCGCCGCGGAAAAGTGAGCCTGCTGGCGCGAAAGTACACCCCCGGCGACGTCCGCGGCTTCACGCTTGTCTATGTCGCCGTTGACGACCCGCAGGTCAGCCTCGACGTCGCTAACGAGGCTCGCGAATGCGGCGTCGCCGTGAACGTTGCGGACGTACCCGAACTTTGTTCGTTCATTTCGCCCGCAGTCGTGAGGCGCGGAGCGCTGACCGTGGCGGTTTCCACCGGCGGTAGCAGCCCCGCGATGGCGAAAAGAATACGAATGCGGCTTGATCGCGCTTTTGGTCAGGAATATGCCCTTGCTTTAGAGGTGCATCGCGCGGCCCGTCGTTTTCTCAGAAGCGTGGAACCGGACTCGGCACGGCGGGCGCTTCGGATGACCCGGCTTGCCGCCTCGAATCTGCCGGCGCGGCTCAGGCGCGGCGACGTCGAGGGAGTAAACAGGATTTTGTTGCGCCATGTCGGTGCGGGCCTCGAACGTCTCGGCTTTGCTCCCGGCGGACTTCGTGTCGAGGCGCAAACGGAGGGTGCTTCAAGCTAGTTTCACGCGAATGGACACTATCTGGTACCCACCCGCTCTGGCTTGCTACGCGGTCGCATCGACCGGCTTTATCGCCGACCATCTATCGGGAAACAGGCGATGGACGCGGCCCGCAGTGGTTGCGCTCGGAGCAGGCGCGGCGTTTCAAACTGTCGACCTGGTGGTGCGCGGAGTGCGCGCGGGTAATATCCCTGTAGCCAATTTCCCGGAATCGTTATGCTTTCTCGCCTGGCTGGTCGCGCTAGCGGGTCTGGTCCTGATGGTGCGCTTCAGAATGGCGGTGATCGGAGCATTCGTCGGCCTGGCGGTTACAATCGCGGCGTCGGTCGCGTGGGCAACGATGCGTGAGACCCGCCTGGTTCTGCCCGAGGCACTGCGTAGCGTATGGCTTCCGATTCACGTCACGCTCGCGTTTCTGGGCTACACGATGTTCGTTCTGGCGGCTGCGGTAAGTATCACGTATCTGATCTACGAACGCAGGCTGAAGACGAAGCGTCCCGGGCGTCGAGACGAGCACCAGCCGAGCCTCGAGAAGCTTGATCGCTTCAACTATCACCTGCTCGGATGGGGATTCCTGATGCTGAGTCTGGCGATGATCACCGGAGCGATATGGGCCGACGCCACCTGGGGGCATTTCTGGTCGTGGGAGCCGATGGAGTCGTGGTCGCTGGTTATCTGGGTAATGTATGCCGCGTTGCTGGAATCGCGTCGTTCAGTGGGATGGCGTGGCAAGCGCGCCGCGGCGTTGACAATAGTGGTTTTTACGTTGTTGATAAGTTCTTACGTTGGGATGAGCCTGGTGTTTCCGGGCAAACATAGCGGGACCTTTGGATAGGATGGAGAACACATTCTTCATTCTCGGCGTGAATCATCGCACCGCTCCGGTTGCTGTACGGGAGCGGCTTGCCTTTGCGCAGGAAGAAGTCACCCCGGCGCTTCGGCGCATGCGGGCCTCGGCTTCCTCCGTGGTGGAATCCGCGCTGCTTTCAACCTGCAACCGGGTCGAGTTGATCGGGGTCGCATCCGACGTCGCGCGCGCTCACGAGCAGTCGTTGTCCTTCCTTGCGCAAGACCGCTCGGTCGATAGTCGCGATTTTTCCGAATCGCTCTACCGCCTCGACGGTCCGGACGCCATCCGACATCTTTTCCGCGTCGGCGCGAGCCTTGATTCGATGGTGGTCGGCGAGCCGCAAATCCTCGGCCAGGTGAAAATGGCCTACGCGCTCGCAGCCGAGGCGGGCACCGTGAGCATGGTGCTCCATCGCGCGTTCCACAAAACGTTCTCGGTCGCCAAGAGAGTGCGCAAGGCGACTCTCATCGGTCACGGCTCGGTCTCGCTTAGTTCGGTCGCCGTCAGTCTTGCCGGGCAGATATTCGACACGCTCAAGGACAAGACCGTGATGCTGATGGGTGCGGGCAAGATGGCGGAGCTTACCGCGCGCCAGCTCAAGGGGCTCGGAATCGAATCGATGCTCATCACGTCGCGTACCTTCGACCGGGCGGTCGATCTCGCGCGCGAACTTGGCGGCACCGCGGTTCCGCTCGAAAGTTACAAACCGTATCTGAAAATCGCCGATATCATCATCGGTTCGCTCGCGGTCGCCAAGCCGATCCTGAACGCAAGCGAGTTTGAAAACCTGATGCGCGAGCGGCGTTACCGTCCGATGTTTCTTATCGACCTGGGCGTGCCGCGCAACTTCGACGAGCGGCTCAACCAGCTGGAAAACGTCTACGTGTACGACATCGACGATCTCGACGCCGTGGCTGACAAGTCGCGCAGCGAGCGCGAGCGCGAGGCCGAGAAGGCCGAGTCGATCGTCGAGGAAGAGATCGGGCAGTTTCTGAAGTGGATGCGCGAGCTGGAGATTGTTCCGACCATCAACGACATCCGCTCCAGCATGGAGCATCTGCGCGACGTTGAACTCGAACGCCATCGCGCGTGGCTGCACAGTTTGCCCGAGTCCGAGCGCGACCAGGTCGAGCGGCTGACCCGCGGTCTGGTCAACAAGGTTCTCCATCGGGTTCTCGCCGGTCTTCGCGACGATGGAACGAGCGCCGCCAACCCAATCTATACGGCCGAAATCGCCCGGCGGCTTCTATGCGAGCCCGGTGGCCTGCTCATCGACGCCGAGGACGATATCGGCGACGACGGCGAGCCGGTGTGAATACCGGTCGAGGCACCGCATCCCCCAATGTCATCCGTGCTTAGAATCGCCTCGCGTCCGAGTGCGCTGGCGCTCGCGCAGACGGGCCTTGTCGCCCGCCGTCTTGCCGCCCTGCTACCCGGTCTCGAAACCGAGATCGTGCCGATAAAGAGCAGCGGCGACCGGATGGCCACGGCTTCGCTCGCGCGAGTTGGAGGCAAGGGGCTGTTTATCAAGGAACTGGAGCAGGCGCTGCGCGACGGCCGCGCTGATATCGCAGTGCATTCAATGAAGGATCTGCCCGCAGCGCTCGACGCGACTTACCGAATCACCACGGTGCCCGCGCGCGAGAATCCGCACGACGCGCTGGTAAGCCGCGGCGGCGTGGGACTTCGCGAACTGCCGCGCGGCGCGCGACTGGGAAGCTCCTCGATGCGCCGGCGGTTCATGGCGCTTAGGCTCAATTCAGAACTTGAGACGCTGCCGCTTCGCGGCAACATCGACACCCGACTCTCCAAGGTGCAAAGCGGCGAACTCGACGCGATCATAATCGCGGTCGCGGGAATCAAGCGCATCGGTCGCGCGGACCAGGTCGTCTTCCATGAGCTCGACGAACGCGAGTTCATCCCGGCCGCCGCGCAGGGTGCTCTCGCGCTTGAGGCCCTTTCGGATCGCAAGGTTTGCGGTTCTGCGGAAATCGAACAGGCGCTCGCCAAATTAGACGACCCCGTCGCGCGAGCTGAAACTGCCGCCGAGCGCGCGTTTCTCGCAACGATCGGCGCCTCGTGCGTGACCCCGGTTGGCGTCAAGGCGACTCTGGGCGACGCAGCGCTTTCGATACGGGCGATTCTGTTCAGTCTCGACGGCGCGCGCGAGCTTTCCGATGAACTGAGCATCGATCTCGCCGAGCCGCGCGAGTCGGACGCGGCCGCTGTGGGCGTGAAGTTGGGTAATCGGATGCTGTCGTGCGGGGCGCGCGAGCTTCTGGCCGATGAATGAAGCGGCAGGAAAAGTCTACCTGGTCGGAGCTGGTCCCGGCGCACCCGACCTGATAACGCTTCGCGCCGTTGAAGTGTTGGGCCGCGCCGACGTGGTCGTTTTCGACCGCTTGGTGAATCCCGCACTGCTGCAACTCGCGCCGCACGGCGCCGAGATGGTCTTTGGCGGAAAACGCGGCGGTGCCGAGCCGATTATTGATCAATCCGAATTGCAGGACCTGCTGATCGATCGCGCACGCGCGGGCAAGTGCGTCGTACGCCTCAAGGGCGGCGACCCGTTCGTGTTCGGACGCGGCGGTGAGGAGGCACAGGCCCTGCGCGCGGCGGGAATCGAGTACGAAGTCGTGCCGGGAGTCACCTCGGCGGTCGCAGCGCCCGCCTTTGCGGGAATCCCGATTACCCATCGCGAGCACGGCTCCTTCGTCGCTTTCGTCACCGGTCATCAGGGCCGCCGCAAGGACGCCGACGCCCGCGTGCCGTGGGCCGAACTGGCGCGCGCAGCCAGCGGACGCGGAACACTCGTCATCCTGATGGCGACCGCGAGGCTGGGCGAGGTGCTCGACGAACTGACGAAGGGCGGCCTTGCGCCCGAGACACCCGCGGCTGCTATCCAATGGGCCACGACCGCACGCCAGAAGACGGTTCTGGCGACGCTCGCGACGCTCGCCGACGAAACCGCACGCGCTGGTCTGAGTGCGCCGGCCGCGATTGTCGTGGGTGAATGCGCCGGGCTTCGCGAGCATCTCAAATGGGCGGAGCGGACGCGGCTGTTCGGCCGCCGAATCGTGATCACACGCGCCAGTGAGAAAGCCTTGTCATTCGCGCGCGAACTGACGGCCCTGGGCGCCGAGGTGGTCGAGTTTCCGACAATCGAGATGACCGCGCCCGACACCTACGCGCCGCTGGACGACGCACTTGGGCACCTCGGCTCGTTCGACTGGATCGTTTTCACCAGCGCAACCGGCGTCGAGCGCTTCTTCGAACGGCTCGTCACGCTCGGACGCGACGTGCGCACGCTTGGCGCGGCGCGTATCGGGGCAATCGGTCCCGCGACCGCTCGCGAGCTTCACCGCCATGCGCTTTCGGTCGACGCGATTCCGTCGGAGTACCGGGCCGAAGCGATAATCGACGCGATCGGACCCGAGCGGATTCGCGGTTCGCGTATCCTGATTCCGCGTGCGCAGGTCGCGCGCGAGGTGCTGCCCGCGATGCTGCGTGAGGCGGGCGCTGCCCAGGTGCTGGTCGCACCGACCTACAAAACCGTCAAGCCCTCAGGCGCCGCACTCGAACGGATGTGCGAGGGGCTTCGCTCGGAGGGATTTGACCTGGTCGCGTTCACGAGTTCCAGCACCG
>JBJKQX010000453.1:0-13620 GCA_046704965.1 Binataceae bacterium (SeqCode) | reverse complement strand
GTCGTCGAGTACGCGCCCGCAGCATCCCGGTTCCAGCCGGTCCTCCGGCGTGGTGTAGCAAACGATATTGCTCTCGGTGAGGCCGAATCCCTGGATGAACCTGACGCCGAAACGTGCCTCGAAATCGGCGCCCCACTCTTTCGCAATCGGCACCGCCATCATTTTCTTCAGCGCGTGACGATTGTCGTCGGGCGTGGGCGGCTGACGATAGATGAACTCCGGCATCACTCCCAGCGCGTTGGTGACCGTGGCTCCGTACTCCCTGACGTCGCTGACCCATCGCGAGGCGCTGAAGCGGCGGACCAACGCGACGCGCGCTCCCGCAAGCAGACTTCCGAACACCTGCATGAACAATGCATTGGTGTGAAACAGCGGCATCGAGACGTAATAGACATCGCTTTCGCTGAGTTCGAGGACGTGGCCGAGATTGTGGCCGAACAGGTAGCAGTGCGCGTGGGGCATCAGGACGCCCTTTGACGGCCCTGTGGTCCCCGACGTGTAGATCACGGTCGAGATGTCGTGCGGCGCCAGGTCCACCGAGTCGGGCGACTATGGTTCGGCAGCGAAAGCGTCATCCAGAGCGAGAACCTTGCGGCCATTCGGAGCGGGCGGAAGCCCGGCGTCGGTCGAGCCTGCCACGAGCAGGGCTTCAACGCCACAGGCACCCAGATCGATCGCCGCGAGCGTCGAAAACAGCGTCGCGTCAACGATAATCACTCGCGGAGAACTGTTGCGTACCTGATGCTCCAGGAAGGCGCCTTTGAGTTCGGTGTTGATGGGCGCGAAGATCGCGCCGAGACGATTGGCGGCAGCGAGCGCGAGCATCATGGCGGGGCTGTTGAAGAGGAATACGAGAACCCGGTCGCCGCGCTTGACCCCAAGTTTGGCGAGACCCGCAGCCAGCCGCGCCGAGTCTCGGTCGAGCTGCGCAAACGACAACGTCGAACCATCCTCGTAGCGTAGAAATTCGCGATCGCCGTAGCGCTTCGCCTGTTCACGGATTGCTTCGATTACAGTCCAACGATTTCTCGGAAGTTCCAACATCGCGTGCCTCGCTCCTCCCTGCACATGCACCTGACCCGACCCGTCACTCCATCACCGTTTCCGCGCGCGTATGAACGGCCAATGCTCTCTCCGCATTCATACAGGTCCGATGAAAAGCTGAGAGTCCTTCGTGTCGCTTACAGCCACGAGGAAATCGTGCGGCCCGCGGCAACGATAGCGCCGGGCGACGTGCCGCCGGGTATCCGTCCGAAAAGCAGAAAACGCGGCGCAGGAGACCCTGGCAGCGATCCGTCTTTCCAAAATCGTCCAGTCAGCCCTCCGCCGAGCGCACTGCCCTGCTGCCATCTGTCGCGCAGTTCGCTTTCTTCGGAGTCGAGCGCGAGTATCGCGTCGGCCTTGTCTTCGAGTCCGACAGCCGCAGCCGCTTCGGGCACGCATAGCGCGCGCTGCCAGCCATACATCCCGGCGTTCCTGAGGATCGGCGCAAGCGCCCGCTCCTGCTCCGCGACCTGCGCGCCCGAGAGGTCGACAGTTACGAACGCTGCGCCCGCGTCACGAAACAGCTTGAGCCGCGACGCCATCTGAAGCCCGACCTTGAGCGTCGCACGTTCCGATTCGTCGCCGAGCATACGAGCCACGTATCCGGGCGCGGGCAGACCCACGCCCCACACTTTGGGCGGACGAAACGCGTCGTTGACCGCAAGCGTCAGCTCGCGCAGCGAACTTTCGGCACTACCCGCGATGACAGAGCGCCAGGCGTCTCCCGCCTGCTCCGCGCCGAGCATCACTTCGAGGTCAAGTTGCCCGTGCGTCAAAGGTACAACTCCGAGCAACTCACCTAGCGCCTTGCGCACAGCAGCCGGCTCGCGCCACACGCCCGCACCGGCGCCCGCCACGCTTTCGACTCCGTGGGCAAGCGCTATCCAAACCGTCTTGTTGATTTCCAGCATCCGACGGTCGCCAGCCGCGACCGGCCAGTAGTGCAGCTATTCCTGCACAGCAATTCCGGCCTTGCGCAGCATGTCCTCCAGTTGCGAAATCCTCACGTCCCTCGGGTCTGGCATCGTGACTCCCAGGGCTTCGTTTCTGGCCGCCTTTTGATCGGGCGAACCCAGATAGATCGTCTCACGATCGTCCCACGCACCGAAGTAAGGAACGTCGGCGGGCGGCGCAGGACGCACCCAGTCCTTGACGAATTCGTCGAACGGGCGTCCGCGCTTCTTGCGCTCCTCGCGCTCCTGCTTGCGCAGGCTTTCGGTCGCCTCCGAATCGACGGTTAGTGTTTTTTCGTCGTAGGCGACCTTGAAGATTCGCCGCGCGGTCGATTCGGAGATTAGTCCTTCACGCAGGTCCTTGACCACCGACGCCGGATCTCTTTCCAGCGGATCGCCATATCCGCCGCCCGCGCCCTGAACTATCATGTAGAGTTCGCCCTGCTTGACCAGTTCGTACTGCATGCCCATGTGATGGGTGGAGTAACGAGCGCCCTCAAACGGACGTTCGTTCATGATGCACGGGACGGTCCATCGCTCCTCAGGCAGTTCCTTCATGCGTTCGAACGCGTTGATGCCTTTGACCTTGCAGAGCGGATAGGTCGGCGCTCCATAGCCGCCGAAGAGTCCGTAGGTTGACGGGAACTTCGAGCCTACGCAGGTGGTCATGAAGCCGAAGGCGTCGGCACGACGAACGGTCGCGATCATCTGATAGCCGGTGCCGCCGCGAAATTTCCCAAAGCCGCAATTGTCAGTCATCAGGCGATGCGGCACCAGTTTGACTATCGGCGTCTCTTCTTCCAGGAGTTCCTGTTCACCAAGATCGGTCATCGCGGCAAAAATCGGGGAAATCGAATTCTCCCCATCCGCGTCTTCGCGCGCGCCGCCACTCATGCCGTTGAGATCGGCGCACAGGTTCCCGACCATCTCGCCGTACTGATTGATACCACCGTAAATGAAGGTGGTAATCATATTGTACCAGGGACTGAGTATCTTGGTGTAGCGCTTGGTACAGGCGTAGATAAACTTCGGCACCAGCATCTGCAACGCGGTGAACGCCGGAAAAAACGTCATCATGCTCTGCGCGTTGGGTGCTTCTGGCGTACAGTCGAGCGCCGAACCGTAATCCGTAATCACGCGCATCGGGGCGAACACCGCCTGATTGCGCGGCAGGTCGGGCCATACGAACGTCAGGAACTCCTGCGCGAGCATCCCCTTGAGCGCGTGCAGGACGGTGTTGTTGGAGCGGTTGGTGAACTGCGGACTGGTCCCGCGAAAGTCGAGTTCGAGTTCGTCGCCGCGCTTGCGGGCCTCGACGCTGATCTTGATGAGGCAGTTCTCACGAAGCGTGCTGTCGGGAAACACCATCGAGCGCACGGTGGCGTCGGGCCACGCCTCAAGCCTTCGGCGCACCTCAGCTTCGGTGTCCTCAAGGGTCCATCGCAGTGCAGCGACCAACTCGTCCCAGGAATATTCCTTGGCGATCTCGTCGACGCGTTCCTTGATCTTGAGGCATGCGCTCAGGCGAATCTTCATGTCCTGTATCTGGAGCATCGGATCGCGCACGCTGTTCTGGAGCCAGGTAACGACGTCGCGCCTGAGGGTAAAGTTCTCGCCCACCTTCACCGGAGGCATCCTGATGCCTTCCATGTAGGGTGATTCGGCCGCCGAAGGCATGCCTCCCGGCTCGACCGAGCCGTTCTCGCCCTCGTGCACGATCACCATCACCCACAGTGCAAGTTCGCCGTCGTCGGTGAAGACCGGGATGAACATGTTCTGGTCGGGCGTGTGGATATTGCCGAAGCGCGGATCGGTGCTCATGAAGACGTCGCCGGGGCGCACACCGACCGTCGGCTCGTCGCGCCAGTACTTCATCACGTAACGCAGCACCGGCTGGCACACGACCGAAAAGATCAATACGCCGCCGCTGCTGGCGACCGCCAAGTCGCCCGACGCAGTGAAGATGCCGGCAATGAGATCGCCCCACTTGGCTCCGGGCGCGGCGCCGGTCTGCTCCAACTGGTAGAAGGCTTCTTCGGCCGTGACTTCGAGTTTGCTTCGAAGCAGGCTGGTCGTGTGCGGATCGCGATGCGCCGCCATCGCGCGCTCTTCCAGAGCCGTGCGCGGGGCGAGCTTGTGATCACTCAGAAACTCGCGGTCGGGTCCATAGAAAACGACTGTCTCGTCGAGAAACTGTTCGAGTTTGCTCTTTACCGCCGTGGCCATCGGTGATTCGCTCCCCTCGCGGCTCAATGCCGTCCGTCGATTAGCGACATCCGGACACCGCCGGACGCGTCGCACTGGAATTGCCAGCCCGGTTCAACAACGTAGGTGGTATGCGGCGCCTCGACGATTGCCGGGCCGGTCAGGGTCGCACCTGCCGAAAGCGATTCCCACCGGTAGACGGGCGTCGCGACGCCATCGGGATGGCTAAGAAAATAGCACTTACGCTCGGTAGCGGGCCGGGGCACGCTGCGACCCGAGCCGTCTTCCGACCCGAGATTGACCGGGGCGCCCGGAACCCACGAAACCACGCGCACCGCGACGATTTTGACTCCCGCTTCGGGCGCGGCCGCCTTTTCGCCGAAACGCGCGGAATAGTTGACCCTGAATGCGTCGATCAGTCCCAGAACGTCGTCGCCGTCCTTCAGCCGTACTACAGGACTCGGCACGCTCAACTGCACGAGCTGATTTCCGTACCTCATTTCGAATTCGACCTGATGGCGGATGGTGCCCGCGTCAAACCCCTGGCGCATCAGGTCGTCGCGACCCATCGCTTCAAGCTCATCGCAGATTTGGTTGATGTGCGCGATATCGAGCGTGACCTCGCGGGTCAGCGGATTATAGACAGTCAGATAAACCGATCGCTCGTGAAGATGGAGCTGGCGCAGGTTGGCGGCGCCGAAGGCGGAGAACACTGCACTGAACGGCGGCACCATCAAATGGTCAACGCCAAGCGCCGCGGCAAAACCGCAGCAGTGCACCGGACCCGCACCGCCGTAGGAGATGAGCACGATCTTGCGCGGGTCGTAACCGCGGGTCGCGACCTCCATGAAAACCGCGTCGGCCATGTTGCGGTCGACCTTCTGCTTGATGAGAAGCGCGGCTTCGACCACCGACCCGCCCATCTGGGAAACGAGACTGTCCTCGATAACCAGTTCGGCTAGACTCTGGTCGAGCTGCAGACTTCCGCCCGCGTAGTAATCGGGCGAGAGATAGCCGAGCACAAGGTCCGCGTCGCTGACGGTCGGCTCGGTGCCACCGCGCCCGTAGCTGGCGGGTCCCGGCTCCGAACCGGCCGAATCGGGACCGACCTGGATTGTGCGCCAGAGCCTGTCGTAGCGGGCGATCGATCCACCGCCCGCGCCAAGCGTGCGCAGATAGACCATCGGCGTCGAAACCAACCACCGGTCGATGACCGGGTTGAAGTCGTAGAGCCAGCTTCCTTCGCTTTGGGCAATTCCCACGTCGAACGAAGTGCCACCCATGTCGGTAGCCACGACAACAGGGAACTTGTGCTCCTGCGCAAGACGCTGCGCGGCCCCGAGTCCCGCGACCGGTCCCGAGTGGATAGTCTGCAGCGCGTGAGTCGATTCGAGCGACGCCATCCCGCCGGTGTTGTGAATCAGCAGCACCGGCTTTTTGTAGTTGCGTTCGCGCAGCGCCTCTTCGAGGTTGCCGAGCGAGAAGAACATCTGTTCGTGAAGGAATCCGCACACCACCGAGGCCATCATGCGTGCGTACTCGGACTTACGCTGGGAGATGCGATGGCTCAGGATGACGGGAAAGGAGCCGAACAGGGTCGACGGATATTCGTCGCGAATGATCTCCTCGATCTGCTCCTCGTGCGTCGTGTTGACCACTGAATTGACCAGGCAAACCACGAATCCCTGCGCGCCCTGATCGACCAGACGACGGACCTTCGCGCGTACGTCATCAGCGTTGACTGGAAGCAACACTTCTCCGCGAGCGTCGATCCGCTCGTTCACGCCAACGATAAGCATCTGATCGACCAACGGCACCGGGCGCGTGGCGCTGGCGAGGTCGACCTGAAGATGACGGGGCAACCCGTCGCCATATCCGCGCCCCCGCGAGAGTCTCATTCCGCACTCGAACCCCATCGTGACGATCACGCCGAGCCGAGGCCCACGGCGCTCGATAAGCGCGTTGGTCCCGAGGGTGGTGCCGTAGCGCACAGAATCGACACTACCCAGCAGGCGTTCCGATTCGAGCCCCAGTTGGCCTGCCGCGCGGTCAACCGCCGCAAGGAACCCAACCGCAAGGTTGTGATACGTGGTGAGAGCCTTGCTCTCGATATGCTGACCGTCCCATTCAACGAAACAGTCAGTGAAAGTGCCACCAACGTCTACCGCCAGTCGTCGCACGGCTTTCCTCTCGCCTGTTTGCGTCCTGCCGTTTTTCGCTTTTCGCTACACGCCGCCGCTTATTCGTTGCCTTGCCAGCGGCGTTTCAAATCGTCCAAATCGAGTTCGATGTCGCGGAGTGGCGGATGGCCCGGCGGCAGATACTCGGTCTCGACCTGCGTGCCGCAACCGGGACAGTAATATTCGAGAATCCTGCACCATCGGGGGTCCGGCGCGAACGTGAAACGATATCGCTCGGCGTCGAGTATGGGCTGGTGAATTTCGCGCGGGTCGCGATCGTGCACCAGCAGTCCGCGCTTGTAATTGTCGCGGGCCGAACCGAGATCGGTCGCGCATCGGCGGCATAGCCACCGCTCCGTCTCAAGGTCTATTTCGAGATACTCAGTAATCGAAACACGCATAGTGTCTCTCCCCAAGCCGCCGCGCCGCAGAAATCAGCGCGACAGCCGAAACCCGTTTTCGGTCAGACTCCATCGCCACTTCTCGGGAAGCACCGCGCTCCAGTAGGGCGACTGGAGCAGACACGGACCGTCTCCGGCGCTCCCGACGCGAACGGCCTCGGCGTCGACTACCGGCACCGAGCGGCGCTTATCGCCGACCAGAATCTCGCGCGTCGCAGCTCCTGCCTCGGAACGACCACCCTCGGCAAGCGGCAATCCGTCCTGTGCGCTGCCGCGCGCGGCCAGTCGATAGTCGAAGACCACGTTACCCGAAGCCCCTTCAAGGACTGTTGCTAGTTGATCGATCCGATCCACCTGGCGCTCGGGCTCATCGCCGCATCGGACCCGAATCGAAGCCGCGCATTCATCCTGCGACGCTCCCTCACCGAACATGTCGCGCTCGGCTCGTTCACGGATCGCGTCAAGCGTGTCGCGCGCCGCGGCGCCTGCCGAAGCGGTTTCGGATATCCATCGATACTCGTGGGCCAGATCACTGAACGCGACACCGACGGCGCTGAAGCTCGCCGAGTGGGCCGGTATAACCACCTCTTTGACGCCGGCCTGCTCCGCGACCATGCAGGCGAGCAGTGGGCCCGACCCGCCGTAGGCCACGATCGTGGCGGAATCCGGCGTCCATCCCCGGCGTTTCAGCACCGATGCTATCTCGTCGCCGACTCTCAGGCTGAAGGAGTGCAGGATAGCCGCGGCACCAGCGGCCGCATCGTGCAATCCGAGCGGTTTCGCGATGTGTTCGATGACCGCCTGCTCCGCCAGTTCCTTTTGCAATCCGATCGCGCCCGCCGCGAAGCCTTCGGCCTGCAGATATCCGGCGAGCAGGGCCGCGTCGGTGAGCGTCGGGTCCTTGCCGCCCCTGCCGAAACAGGCAGGACCGGGAAGAGCGCCCGCGCTCTCGGGACCGATGAGGATTCTCCCTTCACGCACCCGCGCTACCGAACCGCCGCCAAGCGCCGCCGTGCGCAGAGTCGGGAAGGAAAAACTCAAAGGCAGGTCGTGAACCCGGCCGAACAGATCGGTCGCGGGACGGCAGTCCTCGACCACTCCGATATCGGTGCTGGTGCCGCCGACGTCCATCGTGACCATGCGCCGAGCGTCGAGCCGTTTGGCCAACGCAGCCGCGCCCAGCAGTCCGCCCATCGGTCCGGAATCGAGAGTCTTGACGGCAGTGGTCTTGGCGACGCGTCCGATTCCCTGATCGTTGCGCATGATACGCAGGGGCTGGCTGACATGATTCTGCCTGAGCCAGTTGTCCGCGTGGTAGAGAAACGCGGCCATGTCACGATGCAGGAACGCGTTGAGCAACACTGTGGCAGTGCGCTGCGCGTCGTCGGGGTCGGCGCACAGCTCGCGCGAAAAGAGCATCGGGACCGCGCCGAGCAGATGCCCCGGGAGGAGCTTCATGTAGCTGCTCTTGGCGCGACGTTCCACGTGCGCGCCCGACGCTCTGGGCAGCGACACCGCGATCCATTGGGCGCCCCGATTCAAAAGGTCGCGAACCGCCGCGATAAGCATCCGGTCGAGTTCATCGGGGTCGCCATGCGAGACCTCAAGCCCGACCACACGGCTGCCGACTATTGTGTCGACCAGTTCGGGCGCCCGGCTGCGAAGACCGTAGATATCCGACACGGCCTCTGGTGCGATAATCAGTCCGACGCGCACGCCCTTGCGGACCAACAGCGCGTTAGTGCCCGCTGTGGTCGAGTAGCGAACCTCCTCGACGCGACTCAGCAACTCGCGCTCACCGTCAAGATTCGACGCCCGCGCGAGGCTCCGAAACACCTCAACGAAGCAACTCATCAGATCGTACGGCGTCGTCAGGACCTTGACCGACCGCACGCCGGTATCGGTAAGCAGACAGCCGTCGGTAAATGTCGAGCCGTTATCGATCGTAACTTTCCACGCCATGATATGTCCCCAACCACGCGCGCAGTGGCGATGCACATGCACATGCGATCGATTGCCGGACGGCGGCTTGCAGGCTGCGCCATCCCAGCGGTACTATTCGCGTACTACAGGTACCCCGGAGTTGCAGTACGATCGGTAATTTGTATGACTCTTTAGTACCCCATCTGTCAAACGGATGGTGGCTGCAAAGGGAGGAAAAGTTGGGCGTGCAGCGGGTGAGCAAGGAAATCGGCGATTCGCGCGAAGATGCGCAGCACCGGCTTTCGCCCAGGCTGAACCGTATCGTTGAGGACCTTGCGGGCATCTTTTTCGCCGAAGGCTTCCTCCATCTCACGATGGACGATCTCGCCCGGCGCGTACACTGCTCCAAGCGCTCTCTCTACCTGCTGGCGCCGAGCCGCGAGGATATCTTCGAGCTGATCATCGAGGAACGCTTTCTGGCGAGGATCCGTCGCGACGGCGAGCAGATGGCAAGTGACACCTCTGACTGGATTGCGGCGGTGGCGGGCTATCTGGACGTCGCTGTGCAGGCAAGCCGCCACCTGAGCGCTCAATTCGTCCGCGATCTCAATCGGTTTCCCGCCGGGCGACGGCGCCTCGAGGAGCATCAGCGGATGCGTGTGTCGAGGCTCGAGCAGTTGGTCGCTGTCGGGATAGAAAAGCACGCGTTCGCACCGGTACACGCAAGGCTGGTCGCCGAGATTCTGATGAACACGGTGGCACGAATGTCAGATCCCGATTTTCTCGCAAGTTGCGGTCTGACCATGGCCGATGCCTACTCGGAGCTCTACTACATAATCCTGCACGGCCTGTCGCCCCGGCAGGAATCGGTCGACCTGCCCGGACTGGCCAATCGAAAACAGGTATCGATTCGCAAGAATCTGCGACGGGCTCGCCAGTCCGGACCCGCGTGATCGTCACGCAGGTTTCCGCGGCCCAACAAGCAATCAACGAGAAGTGGCTCGCGATGCGAAGCCTATAGGCAGTCACCGTCGAGCAAGTAGAGTTTCTCTGAACGATCCTCGTTTATCACTCTTACCGCGTGACGGAAATTCGCGAGGCCCTCGACCGGGCCAAGGTCGTGAATGCTCACGGCGTCAGCCTTGATTTCGTCCCAATCCTCGGGTTCGGCTTCGGGATGAGCATGATAGGAGCCGCTACGAAGCCGCACCGCCATTATCGCCTTCATGCTGTTTCCTCACCATGGATTTTTGACACCCCCGAGCCTCTGAATCATTTTACCGGCGGAGTCGCCGGAGCAGAACAATCGCGCACGCGCCCGGTCGCAATTGGTAATAATCGGAGCCGGTTCAGAAGCAAACAGCCGACGAGCGGTCAGTAGTGTCCTAATTTGAAGTTCCTGTAGAAATCAATTATGCGGTGATCCAAATAACGTCCGATACTTAGAGCCAACCGTGAAGAAGGCGGAATTGATTTCCCGAGAACGGGCGCGCGCCAAGGCTTACGGTTACGCATATTGGATTCTTCTGTTCGGCATCGTTGGCGGCATTCTTGCCGCTCCTCATCTGCGCGATCTGTCACCGACTTTAGCCTTGTTCACCGGCAATTCCTGGCTAGTCCTTTTTATTGTTGGCATAGGCCTCATCACTATTTTTAATCGATCCAAAATGACGAGATGCCCTCGCTGCAGGCGAGCGCTCAACGGTCCTATCGCAATCGCCACCGATCGCTGCTCCCGATGTGGCGAAATTGCGGTAGACGATCCACGTTCACATTAGGCCATTACCGAGCGGTCCGAAAAGGTCGCTGAGCCAACCGCCATCCGAGGGGGCACACCTAGTCCTCGTCCTCCATCGCGGCGTCAATCCATCCCTCGGACATCAGTATCTCGCGCTCCTCGGCCCACGACGGCAAGTCGAGCGCATTCGCGAGCGGCAAAAGCAGGCCCAATGCAGATCGTGTCACGGACCAGTCGAGCCCGGGCTCGCCGATGGCAAGCGCAAACATGATGTGGTCTTCGATAGACCCCCAGATGGTCGAGCGAACGATGTAGTCAATCACGCCCAACATCGGATAGCCCTCCGTCTTGTCGGATGGTGCCAGCATAAACGGCGGCCCGACCGACGCGCCGCTCTGTCTGGTCTGCGTGCGCCAGGCTTCAAGCTGCGTTTTCGATTTACCAAGAATCAGCGCGACGTCCGCCGGCTTCATGATGCGCAGCGCGGACAGCGACCGGTCGTTTGCCGCAGCGCGCAAAGCGGCTGCAACCCGCTTGATGGTTGCATTCTGAGTCCGTGATTGCTCAGTTGCTACTCGTTTGGTTTCAGTCCGCTACGGTCCCCTTTTTTTTGCCACTATTCCCTCTCACGTATCCGATCCTTGACATCGGATGTTCAGGGCTGAGCAAGCTACACTGCCTTAGTATTGTTCACCTCTCATGTTCTGACGTCGCCGCAGTCTCGCAAACCCGAATCCCCCGTCGCAGCATCTCAGTGATAGTAACACGCCTACTATTATGCGCCCGCAATCTCAACCTCAATTTGCGGCACCACTTATCCAACTGGCGGATATGCTCTTTTCCTTCGCCAAGCCAGACTATCAGCTTTCTCCGCTCGACACGGCGTCAACATAATTTAGCTGGAGCGCAGCAAGATGGCCGCTGGTCAGTTTTCGTCCGTATGGCTCGATTGCCGGATGGGCCCCAACCATACTGACTCCTCGTTGACGAATCGGTTTAAGCCAATACTCCTTACGACATGGTATGCTGTACGCGTCTGTTGCTGTGCCGACGCGACGTCCATTAGTCAGTCGCCTCGCCCGCAACATCTGCTCCCCGGAGTTGACCCCCTGGCCTACCCGTCGTCTTCTTTGTAGAAAGGACCACCCAGGCCACTACGTTCATGTCGTCCTGGTCATGGGGTTTTGTGGCAGAAAGTGCGACGGCGCTGGACGAGGAGCGACCGCAAAGTCCGGCGGCCATTCGTCGCGCGCGGCACGGGGCGTGTCGCAGGTTGTCGACCCTCGCCCATCCACGGGTCGGAAATGGTCCGCGTCGGCCATTAGCTGACCGGTTTAACCCGACACTTGATTACTAATGCTGATTGTCTGGATGATTTACTGGATTCACTGATTCATTGACAATTTCCACCACCCGCGATATGAAGTGCCAACTCAGGTACGCGTAGGGGGGAGCCTATGCGAAAGTGAGTAGGGAGGGGCTCTGTGCGAAGTTGCCTCGTGGGTATCGCCATCACCGTGGCTCCGGCTCTTTCTGCCTGCGGGAGGGAGTTCGGTTCGAATCCTAAGGCATTCTGCTCAGCACTCGAAAAGATAACCGTTCAATCCGCCAGGCTTCAGGATAACCCCACGCCATCGCTTGCCAAGCAGGAAGCTGCCTCCGTGCAGCAGCTGCTTGGGATCGCCCCCCCCAGAGCTTGAAGCCGCAAAAACGGAAGCCGACGCCCGGAACAATTTGTAAAGACGGAAAATCATTCTGAGTTGGTAGAAATACGCCGCTGCCACCGACGAGATAAACACGTGGACCGCCGCGTACTGCAATTAGTCAGCTGAGCATTCCGATGGCTGGGCTTCGCGCGTGCCTCGATCGCGTCCGCCCAGTGCAACAGGAAACGCGCGAATCGTTTCCGCGATATGGCGGATTAGTGTTGTTGCACGCCTTGATAGGACGGGTCGAAAAGCGAATGCCGGTCGACTCCATTTAACTTTAGTGAGGGAAAGGAATTGATCTGGCGGAAATTGACTTTTGGCGTTATTGCTATCGCGTTGATTTGGACGTCGTCTGCCTTTGCGGAGCAAATGACGATAAAGAAGACGGCGAACCCAATCGCGGTGGCGTATCCCGGTGTCTCTATTGACATACTTGGCGTCAAGCCGGGCATGAGCGTCGACGCCGTAAAGAAAGTGCTCATTGCCAACTACCATTCGCAACCAACCTCCACCTCCGCGCTGACGTCCATGACCTACAGAACTGTCAACGTGTCGTCACAGACCTACGTGACGTCGTTGAAGGTACAGGACAAGCATGGCGGCTCGATGACGGTTTATTTTGGAGGCCCTGCGACAGGAAATACAGTAGTCGAGGTAGATCGGGTGCTTGTGTTCCCTGACGTTAAAAAGGCCCCGACCGTGGCCGCAGTTCGTGCAGCTCTCGATAAAAAGTACGGTCCGGAATCGTGGACAACCGCGCATGGGGCCTACATAAAGTGGGCGTTCGGCAAAAGTGGACACACGCGTTCCTGCTCAAATGGATGGATATGCGAGGCAGGTGGGTCTTTTAATCCCGATCCATTGGATTGTGCGAGATATAAGAGAGAAATGTCGAGCGGAGACTATGTAACTGTTCAAGCGGACCTGTCGACTTCAGGGCAAGATTCATCTCGCTTGTACAATCTCACCATGTATTTAAGTGACGAAGCCGATAAAGCTATTTCTTGTAACGCGATTTCCAAACAGATTCATGCCGCAGCAATTGCTGCTTACAAGAAAGAGTCGGCAACCCCGGGGACGGTGCCAAAGCTTTAGGAGGCACGCGTCATCCTTTGGCGACGACGATTGCAGGGCGAGATGGGTATGGCCCGGTCGGTCCGCGGGGAGGGCTGCTTCTGGTGGCGGTGGCAGCAGTCGGAATATTGGCGCCGCCGCCGGCCGCCGCGCCCAACCCGACGGCACGCACAAGGGTCACCTTCGAACGAGTCAGCCATCACCTCGTTAACAGGTTTTTGGCGCAACAATCAGAATCGGGCGATGCCGGTTGATAGATAACCGGGTGAAAATCAACGGACTGTGGCTTCTTGGTGTTTAGTGAAAAAGTGAAAATCGGTCGCGAAGGTCAATTCGAGGAGGAACTATCGTGCTTAGCAATCTTATTGTTTCGTCTTATCCCCTACTTCTTGA
>JBJKQX010000452.1:0-7123 GCA_046704965.1 Binataceae bacterium (SeqCode) | reverse complement strand
GCATGGGTGCCGACTGGGTCGGAACCGCCGACGAGCGTCCGCCCACACCGCTCGACTCGGCGATCCTGTTTGCTCCGACCGGAAAACTGGTGCCACCCGCGCTGGAAGCGCTCGACCGGGGTGGAGTTCTCGCGATTGCGGGGATCTATCTGAGCCCGATTCCGGAACTCGACTACGAGCGGCACCTTTTCTACGAGCGCGAGCTGAGAAGCGTGACCGCGAACACGCGAGCCGACGCGGAAGAGTTTCTCAAGGTCGCTGGCGAGGTTCCGATACGGACCCATACGGTGCCTTTCGCACTCGCCGACGCGAACCGGGCGCTGTCGGAACTCAAACACGATCGAATCCGCGGCGCCGGAGTTTTGAAGGTGAGCTAGGGCGACCAAAGCCGCGCATGGCGGGTTACCGGGACGCACCGGGCTGCGCGGCAAGTTTTGCTTTAGTAAGCATTCAGTTTTCATTAGGAATTGTTGACCTCGCGCGGGGTCGCTTGGTAGCGTGAAAAACGTTGAGACAGATGACAAAGCAATGAGAGGAGTCGATGGCTGACGATAATCGAGCGCAGGCTCTCTCCAAGGGCGACGACGTCCTTCTTGGTGATGCCGCTATACTGACGCGTCTGGACAAGGCGATTGGCTGGGCGCGCAAGTTTTCGATCTTTCCTTATCCTTTTGCTACGGCGTGTTGCGCGATGGAGTACATGTCGCTGGTGATGACGCCGTACGATATCGATCGCTTCGGCGCACTGTTGCCGCGCTTTACGCCGCGACAGGCGGACCTGCTGATGGTGATCGGCACGGTGACCGAAAAGCAGGGGCCGATTCTGCGACGCGTGTACGACCAGATGGCCGAGCCGAAGTGGGTGATGGCTTTCGGCGCGTGCGCCTCGACCGGCGGCTTTTACGACAACTACGCGACCGTCCCGGGTATCGACCGGATAGTGCCGGTTGACGTCTACGTCCCGGGATGTCCGCCGCGTCCGGAAGCGGTGCTGGACGGGCTGATGTCGTTGCAGCGGAAGATCCAGGGGCAGAAGCAGAAGCTGCTCGGATTGGACCGCAAGCATCAGATTTCCGTCAACTAGCGGCATTAGGGCCGACCCTCAAATGGAACGAATCCTGACCCGTTGGATCGATATCCCCGATCTGCGCCATCTCGACGTGTACGAGGCGCACGGTGGTTACAAGGCACTGCGCAAGGCGCTGTTCGACATGCAGCCCGAGGAGATTATCAATGAGGTGAAAGCCTCGAATCTCCGTGGTCGCGGAGGTGCAGCCTTCCCGACCGGCGTCAAATGGAGCTTCATCCCCAAGGACTCGAAGAAGCCCGTTTACGTTTGCTGCAACGCCGACGAGAGCGAACCCGGCACCTTCGCAAATCGCTACCAGCTGGAGAACGACCCGCACGGCATAATCGAGGGCATCCTCATCGCCTGTCGCGCGGTCAACGCGCACACCTGTTTCATGTACTTTCGCGGTGAATTCGCGGTTCAGAAACGGCGGGTGGAAGAGGCGATCGCCGAGGCGCGTGCCAAGGGCTACATCGGCAGCAACATCATGGGCTCCGGGTTCGACGTCGAGATTTATACCCATCGCGGCGCGGGCGCTTATATCTGCGGCGAAGAGACCGGACTGCTCGAATCGCTCGAGGGCAAGCGCGCCTATCCGCGCAACCGTCCTCCGTTTCCTGCGATCCAGGGTGCCTTCGGATGCCCGACGGTGGTCAACAACGTCGAAACGCTCTCGAACGTTCCGCATATCATCAACCGCGGCGCCGACTGGTACAAGGCGATCGGACCCGAAAAGAGCCCGGGACCGAAGCTCTTCTGCCTGTCGGGTCACGTCAAGAAGCCCGGTCTCTATGAGCTTCCGATGGGCTTTCCTCTCAAGGATCTCATCTACGAGGTCGGCGGCGGTATCCTCGATGACAAGCAGCTCAAGGCCGTCATCCCGGGCGGTTCGTCGTTTCCCGTCTTCACTGCGGAAGAAGCCGTCAAAGTAGACATGGACTTCGACTCGGTGCGCGCGGCGGGCTCGCTGATGGGTACTGCGGGCGTGATGGTGATGCACGAGGACACCTGCATGGTGGACGCGCTCAAGACCATCGCGCACTTCTACCATCACGAGTCGTGCGGACAGTGTACACCGTGCCGCGAAGGATGCGGCTGGATCGAGAAGCTGATGATTGAACTCGAGGCCGGACGCGGCAGGATGGAAGACCTCGAAGTGCTCATCAATGTCGCCACCAACATGGAAGGCAACACGGTCTGCGTTCTTGCCGACAGCCTCTCGATGCCGGTCAAGAGCTTCATTCCAAAGTTTCGCCACGAGTTCGAAGAGCACGTGCGACTGGGCCGATGCCCGTTTCGCGACGTGGAAGGTCAGCCCGCCGGGAAGGTCGCGATGGCGGCGGGAGCAAGGTAATAGCGCAGATGCCCAAGGTTACGATTGACGGCAGGGAGATCGACGTCCCCGAGGGAGTCAACCTGATTCAGGCTGCCGAAAGCGCCGGAATCGAAATCCCGCATTATTGTTACCACCCCGGTCTGAGCGTCGTCGGCAACTGCCGGATGTGCCTGGTCGAGGTGGAAAAGGCGCCCAAGCTGCAGATTGCCTGCAACACGCGCGTCGCCGATGGGATGGTGGTGCATACCAGGAGCGAGCGCACGCTAACGGCGCAGAAGGCCGTCCTTGAGTTCCTGCTGATAAACCATCCGATCGACTGTCCCGTGTGCGATCAGGCCGGCGAGTGCAAGCTCCAGGACTACTACATGGACTACGATCGCCAGCCTTCACGCTTCGAGCTTGGCAAGAAGAACAAGAAGGGCAAGGCGATTGACGTCGGCTCGGATGTGATGCTCGACCAGGAGCGATGTGTCCTGTGCGCGCGATGTACGCGGTTTTTCGACGAGGTCACGCATACCAGCGAACTGGCCATTTTTCAGCGCGGCGATCACTGCGAGATTGACACTTACCCGGGGCGCAAAATCGACAACAAGTACGCCGGCAACGTGATCGACATCTGCCCGGTCGGCGCACTGACGGAGAAGGATTTCCGCTTCCGTATGCGGGTCTGGTACCTGCATCGCACGCCTTCGGTATGCGGTGGATGCGAGCGCGGATGCTCGATCGACATCCATCATCATCGGGGCCGCATTTACCGCTACAAGCCGCGTTTCAACCCCGAGGTGAACAGCTACTGGATGTGTGACGAGGGTCGGCATTCGTTCCTCGCGCTGCAGAGCGAAAGACGTCTTACGGCACCACTTGTCCAGCAGGGCGACAGGCTCGTCCACGAGGGCTGGGATTCGGCCGTTTCGAGGCTTGCATCGAAAATCCAGGAGATGAAGGCGAACTTCGGCCCTGGCTCGGTCGGTGCGGTCATCGGCGCGCAAGCGACCAATGAAGAAGCGTTCGCGCTCAAGCGCCTGATGGGAGAAACCGTCGGCAGCGAGCGACTGGCTACGCTCAGTTGGTCGCCTTCCGATGCGAGCGGTGACGACGAACTGCTCATCCGCGCGAACAAGAACCCGAACACCAGGGGACTGGCTGCGCTCGGGCTGCCGGCTCACGGACTCGACGCTCTCGGCGACGCGGTCGTTGCGGGCGAACTCAAGATGCTTATCGTGATGCGTGCCGACCTGGTGCGTATCGTTGGCGAAGAGGAATTCGTCCGTCGCTTCGGTCCGCTTGATTACATGGTCGTGATGGACACCGACGCGAATGAAACCTGCCAGATGGCGAACCAGGTGCTGGCAATCGGAGCCTACCCGGAAATCGACGGCAGTTTCACCAACTTCAAGGGGCGCGTCCAGCGCTTCAGCCAGGCATTTCCGCCGCAAGGGCAGGCGCTGCCGGCTATCGAAGTGCTCGCGAAGGTTGGGCACGCCATCGACGGTGTCGAGCGTCCCACGGCGGCGAAAGACGTATTTGCCGAGATGGCCGAGGCCGAGGATGCCTTCAATGGGCTCACGCTCGAAGGTCTCGGACCGCACGGCGCCAGTCTGGCGGGAATCAGTTCCTGAGCGGGTCGCGCGCCCTGCCGACCCGCGCTGCGCGCCATACGGGGCTTGCCTGAATTCTCTCAGGCGGGCTCCGCGGTTTCGCGATAGACAACCTTGATAGTTGCCAGATAGTCAATTAGCCGGCTGGCAATTCGCGCGGACGTCTCTATCTCGCCCGCCTTTGCGGCGGCTTCCAGTGCCGCTCCGATCTCGGTTATTTCGTCGAACCCGTAGCTGCCACCTTCTCCCTTGAGCCTGTGAGCGATCCTCGCCACCGTCGCTATTTCATTGCGCTCGAGAGCGTCGACGATTCGGCGCGCGTCGTCTCGTTTGCGCTCCAGGAAGCCGGGGATCAGATCGCGGATTTCTGAGTCAACCGTTATCGGCGAGCGGACCCCGGCTCCACCTGCACCATGGTTTAAGCCATTATGGACGCCGCCGTTGGCGCCGTTGTTATTGAGGCCCACAGCCTTGGCGATCGACGCAAGCAGGGTGGCCTTCTTGGCCGGTTTACTCACGTGCAGGTTGCACCCGGCATCCATGGCGCGCTGTACAGCCGTGTCCAACGCCGAGGCGGTAAGTGCGATTATCGGGGTCGGATGCCTGCCGTTTTCGAGTTCCCACCGGCGAATAGCCTGCACCGCCGCATAGCCGTCCAGCACCGGCATCTGGATGTCCATCAGGACGAGGTCGTAACGCTGCTCCTTGAACTTCTCCACGGCAACGCCGCCGTCTTCTGCCTCGTCCAGCAGGTATGGAGTCTTCTTAAGATACGCCCTGATCAATGCACGATTGTCCGCCGAGTCGTCGGCGAGCAGTATCCGAAGCTCTCGCTCGACGGCATTTGTCTCCGGCGCATTGGCCTGGGCTTCCGCCCGAGGCTCGGCGTGGGGTTCCCGGGCGATGGCGGCAACCGCCGCGGACCATAGTTCCCGTCTCTTGACGGGTTTGACCACGTAGCGCTGGAGGCCGCACTGTTTCATCGCGGCAAGTGCGGCTCTCAAGGCAACCGATTCAGGCATCATGACGAACGACGCGGTTTCGCCGCGTTCGCGCATCTCGAGGGCGAACTTGATGCCGTCCGTTTCCGGCATCCGACAGTCAATGAAAACCGCGCGGTACGCATCGCCCGCGCTTCGCGCGAGTTCCAGAGCCTTGCTTGCTTCGGCCGCGGTCGCGGCTTCGTCAACTCTTGCGCCCACGTACAACAATTCCTGGTGAATGATTGCGCGGGTGGTCGCACTGTCGTCGAGGACCAGTATTTTCGCTCCTTCGAGCTTTGGTTCGGAGCCTTCGTGCGCGGATGCGCCGTCGTCGGGCGCGGGAGCGAAGCGCGCGGTGAACTGAAACACGCTTCCCTGGCCCGGCGTGCTGTCGGCCCATACGTGCCCCCCCATGAGCCGTACCAGACGGTCCACGATGGCGAGCCCGAGTCCGCTTCCGCCGTAGCGTCGCGTGGTCGATGAGTCGGCCTGTGTGAACGGCGAGAAGATGCTCGCCAGTTGGTCACGCGTGATACCCACGCCGGTGTCCGAGACCGAGAAGCGCAGGGTGGTTGGCGTGGCGCCGGCAGGGTCGCGTTCGACGTTCAACACGACTTCCCCGCTTCTGGTGAACTTGATCGCGTTACCGACCAGATTGGTGAGGATCTGCCTCAGCCTGAGCGGGTCGCCGACGACCGTCGAAGGCATGTCAGTCGCGAATCTGACCGCCAGCTCAAGGCCCTTTTCGTGAGCGCGGACAGCGAGCGTTTCGGCGACCTTTTCGGTCAGTTCAACAACGTCGAACGTGACCTCTTCGAGATTGAGCCGTCCGCTTTCGACCTTGGCAAGGTCGAGGATGCTGTTGATAAGCTCCAGCAGGGCATTGCCGTTGCTGATGACGGTTTCCAGATAGCGCCGCTGCTCTCCGTTAAGTTCCGTTTCCGATAGCAGGTCCGTCATCCCGAGAATGGCGTTCATCGGAGTGCGGATCTCATGGGACATGCTGGAGAGGAACTCGGATTTTGCGTTCGAGGCGGCCAGCGCGACCTCGCGCGCACCCTCGAGTTCGCGTTGGGTTTCCTTGAGCTGCGTTATATCGCGCGCAATAGAAAGCGCATATCGCCTGGCGTTCAGTTCGATTACGTTGGCTGAAACCAGTGCGGGAACGATACGGCCCGAACTGGTGCGAAGCGGCATTTCGAGGTTGCGTACCTGCCCGTGCCTGTCGAGAGCATGGAACATCTGACGCATCAGGCCGCGATCCGCGATAACGTTCAGGTTGGCAATCCTTTTGCCGATCAGTTCCTCTCTGCTGTACCCGAGCCGGCGTTCTGTTTCCTCGTTTACATCCACTACGAGGCCGGTGCTCATGTCGACCAGAGAGATGTTGTCCGCGCTCGACTGAAACATCTGGCGCAGCATCGCCTCGCTTTCCCTAAGGCGCCGCTCGGCGTTTTTCTGGTCGGTTATGTCACGCGCGATAGAGAGGATACATTGACGCCCCTCGAGTTCCAGGACGGTGGCGGATACCAATGTCGGGATTCTCGTCCCGCTGCGGAGACGGAAAGTTAGCTCGAGGTTTCGTACATGTCCCTTCTGTCTAAGTTGCCGTGCGAACTCGGCCTCGGCGTCGGGATCATCCCAGATGCCAAGGTCCCAGTAAGTCTTCCCGATCGTTTCTTCGCGTGAGTAACCGCTCAGACGGAAGAATTCATCATTCGCCTCGATGTAGCGGCCGTCAGTCAAGTCAGTGATCGTTACCGGGTCGAGCACCGAATCGAAGGTGTGCCTCAGTACCGCCGAACTTTCTCGAAGCTGGCGTTCCGCCGCCTTCAGGTTCGAAATGTCTCGCACGATGGAGAGGCAACACATCTGGTTGCCAATTTCGACCACCGCGCCCGAGATGAGCGCGGGAAACGTAGCTCCGCTCTTCACGCGGAACAGGGCTTCCTGATTGCGGACCTTGCCGTCTTCGCGCAGTTTACGGTCGTATTGCTTCCATTCCTCGCTGTTCGGCCAAACTCCCAGTTCGACGAAGCTCTTGCCGAGTACTTCCTCGCGCTTGAGGCCGCTCATCTCCAGAAACGAATCGTTCACTTCGAGATATCGCCCGTCCGCCATCGTGTTGATGACCATG
>JBJKQX010000451.1:0-2763 GCA_046704965.1 Binataceae bacterium (SeqCode) | reverse complement strand
ATGAACCAGTCGTCCTGATTCGCGGCGATCAGCGCGTCGTGTGATCTTACGCGGGCTTCGTCTCCTTCGGTGCGCAGCACCCACGTACCCACGCGTTCTTCGTTGAAGCGCAGATGCAGGATGGCGTCTTCAAGTTCGCGCGCAATCGCAAGCGGCCAGAAATCGCATCCGAGTTCGCGCGCCTGCGAAGGCGAGTCGGGTGCGAAATTTTGCGGGCCTCGCGCGCATAGCGTTGCGATGCCCGCGTCGCGATCGATCTCGACTTCGAGATGTGTGTACCGAACGCTCGAATCCGTAATCTCGCGATCGAGGGACGTTATCCTAATCCCCTGTGCGGCGTCGGCGCTGGCGTGAGCAGCGGCGATAGCTGACGCCTTCTCCATCGCAGCCTCCATCAAGCGCGTGCGCGGAGCCAGTTGATCAACGAGCTGCCATTCAAGTGCGCGGACTCCTTTGACTCCCTCTTCCGTGGTGCAGAAAAAATCCGCAAGATCGCGTCTGACGCGACGCTTGTCCACCAGGCGGGTCAGTCCTCCGGTTCCGGGGAGCACCCCGAGCAGGGGAATCTCGGGAAGAGAAACGCTGGTGTTGCCGTCGTCGGCCATGATTATGTGATCGGTCGCGAGCGCCAGTTCGTACCCGCCCCCGGCGCATGCGCCATTTATCGCGGTCAGGTAAGTTTGTCCGGAAAAACGCGTGGCATCCTCGATTGCGTTGCGTGTCTCGTTGGTAAACTTGCAGAAATTTACCTTGAACGGATGACTCGACCCGGACAGCATCCGGATATTTGCGCCGGCACAGAACACCCGCTCCTTGCCGGATACGATCACGACCGCGCGAACGTCAGGATGCTCGAAGCGAAGCCGCTGAACCGCATCGTTCAATTCGATATCGACGCTCAAGTCATATGAATTCAGTTTCAATTCGTAATCGCCGCTTAGCCCGCCGGTCTCGTTCACATCCAGCGTCAGAGTCGCAACCGGGCTCGAAGCGTCGAGCCTCCAATGACGATAGCGGGAAGGATCTGTGCGGAAATCAATCATGGTCGTGGGCGCCAAATGTGTGCCATATATTGCATCCATTCTGCCGGTGCAGAACGCGTCTCTTCTGCTCTTCGGTTCCCCACTGCATCAGTATCGGATCGCCCCCGTAAATCAAGTGCGATAATCCGTGTATCTATGCGTTGCCGTCCTAGGCTCGAATCTGTCTGAAGTGCAAGATCTTCCGATCGTAAAGCGCGGCGATCTCTTGTCGCGAATAGTTCAGGATGTTTTCAAGAACGTCAGTATTATCTGCGCCAAGAGACGGAACGTAGTTTCGCGCTTTTACTCTGACATTGCGGAGTTGAAAAGGAGGATTGGGAACCTTGAGCGGACCGCCTCCATCATCGATCAACTCGCAGCTACCGCGATGCTCAACATGCGAATCCTGGAGCGTTTCGCGTATCGTGCTGTAGCGCGAGCACGGCACGCTTGCCTCAGTGAGTATCGCTTCGCACTCGGCGACGGTCCGCGTCGACGCCCATTCATCCAAAAGTGTCGCAATCTCCGCCGCATGAGTGGCGCGTCCCTTGGCCGTGATGAATGCGGGATCGTTCGCAAGTTCGGGCCGCTCTATCGCGCGCAACAACGCCTCGAAGTTGTTGGCCTTCACGGCGGCAATCATGATGAAACCATCCTTGGCGCGTGTGGGTCGAAATCCCCGTGCCGGGGTCGGTTGCGGAAATTGCGCTTCCTGGAATTCGTAAGTCAGCAACCCGAGCAAACCGTCCAGCATCGCGAGGTCGATGTAGTCACCGCGGCCGCTTTTTTCGCGCGCCAGCAAGGCCGTTTGGATCGCGCCGAATGCGTGGAGCCCACCGAGAATATCCCCGATCATGATTCCCGCATTCAGCGGACGTTCCAGCCCGGTCTGGTATGAGAGATTGACCAGGTCGAAACCGCTTACCGCGTGGAGCATCGGAGCATAAGCGCCGCGAGTGGCCCACGGGCCGGTTTGACCGAAGCCGGATATCGAGCAGTACACGAGCCGAGAATTGATCGAAGCCAGGCTCTCATATTCAAGGCCGAGTCGCTTCATTACGCCGGGCCTGAAATTTTCGACGACCACGTCGCAGCGAGCGGCAAGTTCACGAATCAGGTCCAGCGCTTCCGGCTGACGAATATCGATAGCCACGCTCTTCTTGCCGCAATTGAGGCTCGCAAAGTATGCGCTCTTGCCGTTGCGCAGCGGTGGTTGCATCCGGATCATGTCGCCCTCGGGCGGCTCGATCTTGATCACCTCCGCACCAAGATCAGCGAGCATACGGGTGCAATACGGCCCTGACACGATGGTCGTGAAATCCAGAACGCGCACGCTGCCGAATATTTCGTCGCTCATACGTTCGCCTTGGAAACTCCGATCCGCCGGCCCGATTGGTTTGCTCCTGCAAACGCCAACTCAAGCATCCTGCGGATTTCCTTCTTGATCTTCGCCAGATCCAGTGACTCACCGTCGAGGAGCCACTGCATCGAGGTGCCGCGAATGATCGATAGCACGACGCTCGCGAGCGCCGTCGCGTCCACCTCCGACGGAATCTGATCGTGTTGCATAGCCCTGCGAATTGTCTTCATCAGCGCATGGCGGAAGCTTCGATCCGCCGTCACGAACGTCTCGTGAATCTCGGGAACAAGCACAATCGACTCGCCGAACAGCTCATAGTATGCGCGGCCAAGTGTGCCGCTTCCCGCGACGGCATCGAGGTACGTTTCGACCATCACGATC
>JBJKQX010000450.1:0-4805 GCA_046704965.1 Binataceae bacterium (SeqCode) | reverse complement strand
TGACCCCCCCCTCGACAAGCCAAGTTTCGAAGCTTAATTGCCGGGGTCGGACGTTTCCACTGGCAAGGGGCGAAACATGAAAATCGCCGATAAGAATTGGTCGCAAGTCGAAGCCTATCTGGCACGCGACGACCGTTCGGTACTGCCGATCGGCAGCACCGAGCAGCATGCGGGCCTGAGCTTATGCGTCGATTACATTCTTTCTGAGCGGGTGGCCGTGGAAGCGGCTGAGCCGGCCGGCGTGCCGGTCTTTCCGGGCCTGCCGTACGGCATGACCCCCTATTTTATGGCTTACCCGGGCACCATCAGCCTTATGGCGGACACGTACAGCAGGCTGATTCGCGACGTTCTCGACAGTATCGTCGCGCACGGCTTTAAGCGCATCGTCATCGTCAATGGCCACGGCGGCAATTCGTCGGTCCAGTCGGCAATCACCGCATGGCGCGCGACCCGACCCGGCGTCACCATCAAGTTTCACAATTGGTGGAACGCTCCGCAGACCTGGCGGGCGGTGCAAGCCGTCGATCCGGTGGCTTCGCACGCCTCATGGATGGAGAACTTCCCGTGGACGCGCCTCGCGGGCGTCGATTATCCGCCACGGCAAAAGCCGATGCTGGACACCTCACGCCTGCGAACCCTGGACCCAGCTGCCGTTCGCGAGCACCTTGGCGATGGAAACTTTGGCGGCCACTATCAGAAGCCGGACGAGACAATGCTCGGCATCTGGCGGGTCGCCGTGCAAGAAACGCGCTCTCTTATCGAGGAAGGCTGGTAGCGACCGAATCCACCGCAGCGACGTTCAGCAATGGCCTGCTACCGAGATCGCTCGACATCGCAAGTGACGGCCTCGGTGGCCGGTCGGCGCTCTGACTTGCCTCGCGTGACGGTAGAGCGAACTAAGCCGCGAGCCCGATCACGTCCGGCAGCGAGCAACGCTCGCATCCGCGCGGTGCGCACAGCCCGATAGCCGAGCAGGACGGCGAGCACCGCCGCGTACTTCAATGGAGTACGCTCATCGACCTTCTCTTCCCAGTAGAAATGCCATACACCGAGCGCCGCGATCAGGTAAATCAGCCGGTGCAGCCGGCTCCAGCGCCGCCCGAGCCGCCGCATCATCCGATTGGTCGAGGTCACCGCAAGCGGTATGAGCAGGAGGAGGGCGCTGAATCCGACCGTGATGTACGGACGCTTGGCGATGTCGGCACCCACCATCCGCCAATTCAGATCGAGGTCGAGCACGACATACACCGTGAAGTGCAGCAGCACGTAGAAGAATGCGAACAGCCCGAGCATGCGGCGCAGGCGTATCAAATGGGGCAGGCGGGCCAACTGGCGGACCGGCGTCACCATTAAGGTGAGCATGATGAAGTTCAGAGCGGTCTTGCCACACTCGAGTTCGAGAAATTTGACGGGGTCGACGCCGTCGCTGAAGCCAAACCACCCGAACAGGCCGCACGCCATCCATCCGACCGGCGCGAGCGAGGCCAGAAACACCACCGGTTTGTAGACCAGACGGTAACGGCGCTCGACCTTCAGGCCGAGAAAGGGTTTTGGCGCGGCAGATGCGATCTCGCTCATGAGGGTTTGGATTTCCCGGGGTATTTAGAAGTACTTGCGCAGGTTCATGCCTTTGTAGAGGTACGCGACTTCCTTGGTGTAGCCGTTGAACATCAACGTCGTCTGGCGTTCGTGAAAGAACGGGTTGCCGATCCGACGTTCCGTCGCTTGACTCCAGCCGGGAGTTGGAACGTTGGGATTGACGTTCGCATAACATCCGTAGTAATTGGGCCTGGCGATGCTCCAGGTGGTTGGTGGCTGCTTTTCAGTGAATGCAATACGAACGATCGCCTTGATGCCTTTGAACCCGTACTTCCACGGTACGATCAACCGCAGCGGCGCGCCGTTCTGGTTCGGCAGTACGCGCCCGTAGAGTCCCACGACCATGAATGCCAGCGGGTTCATTGCTTCATCGATGCGCAACCCTTCCCGGTACGGCCATTGCAAGATCGACACGTTCTGCCCGGGCATCTGACTCGGACGATAGAGTGACTCGAAAGCGACGTACTTGGCGCGCGAGGTGGGCTTGAACCGCTTGAGCACTGCGGCCAGGGGAATGCCGACCCAGGGAATGACCATGGACCAGGCCTCCACGCAGCGAAAGCGGTAGATGCGATCCTCGAGTGCGTAGGGCTTAAGAAAATCCTCGAGCGTGAAGGTGCCCGTGTGCTCCGCCTCGCCCGCCACGGTCACGCTCCAGGGCCGGGTCTTGAGTCGGTCGGCGTACTCGACCGGGTCAGTCTTGCTGGTGCCGAATTCGTAGTAGTTGTTGTAGTGCGTGATCTGGTACCACGTGTTGGGCTTCTCGTTTTGGCCGGATGCGTGCACCAGAGCGTCGACCGACTCGGCGGCATCGTACCGATAGACGAGCGGTGCGCCGGCACGTGCCGGCACCGTTGCGGCGCTTGCCGTCCCGAGTGTGGCGCCCGCGCTCGCCGCCAGCGCCCCCGCGAGAAATGCGCGGCGGCTGAAGTAAAGTTCAGGCGGGGTGATCTCGGAGGGGGGGATTCGTGGGATGCGGGTCGCCATGCTCGTAATACCTCCGATTGCTACCGTGGGTACAAGTTCGGTGAGCGATCCGTCATTGGTCGCTTCTGGGTCTGTTTACTCGCGCTAAGCGCGGCAGGCCAAGCCGGAACTCGAACGTAACAGTTATACTGCTGACACCCTACCACACCACGATGTCGGGTGGGTCGTTCAACGGGCCGGAGAAGACGAACGCGAACGCGTCCCCGGCCGCTCGTCCGATCGGGGGTGGAACGCTGCAGGGAAGGCGCTGCGTTCGTCGCAGAGTGCTCTCGGTTCAGCGCAGGCGAGGGAGCCGACTCGCTGGCGGGCTGTTCAAATCTTCGCATTGAGCGCTGCCAGAGGGGTCAAGTTGACCTGTGCGCGGCGCGGCTGGTTTAATGCACAGCTGTCCGAGCGTCCCTGCAGTGAGGTGTCCACATGTCCATGGCGAGCGCAGCCGTTCCCAGTTTTGAGATCGGTCTTACGGTGCTATCAGCATTGCTCGATAAAGCCGGCGCATATGCTTCGGCGAAGAACATCGAGCCTGCCGTGCTGCTCCAGATGCGCTTGTATCCGGACATGTTTCCACTAACCCGTCAGGTGCAGATCGCGTGCGATGTGGCAAAGAACGGCGGCGCGCGTCTGGCCGGTGTCGAGCCGCCCAAGCACGAGGACACCGAGCGGTCCCTCGAGGAACTCCAGGCGCGCATCGCCAAAACGGTGGCGTTCGTCAAGACGCTTCCAGCGGGCAAGATCGACGCGTCGGCCGATCGGGAAGTCATATTCCCGCTCGGGCGCGAAAACAAGGCGCGCATGCGCGGGAGGGATTATCTCAATCACTTCGTCTTGCCGAACTTTTACTTCCATATCAGCACAGCGTATGGGATCCTGCGTCACTGCGGCGTCGAGATTGGTAAGCGCGATTATCTCGCGGGCATTCCCTTGACGATGCTCTAAGCGGGTCGACGTCGCGCGGTGGCGTCGCGGACTGCGATGGGCTGCGGACGCCACCCTCGTCCATACATTACCCGGTCAATGTTGGAGATCGTATTGAGAAGACGAGATGGATTGATTTCTCTGATGCTGATTTCGGTGGCGCTCGCGTGTTCGTCTGCGGCGGGCGCAGCAGAGGCGGTGAGTCCCTGCTCGGGGCCCTCAGGCCTTCTCGGTCTTCTCGATCGCCCCACCATTGGGGATTCCAGCTGCGTGGTGCCTTACGACATGACTGTGGTCGAAGCGGGCGCCACCGCCGGTAATATCTACGGTGCGCCGGGCGGTTCGGTCGACACGTTGCCCAATCTAGAGCTTCGGTTTGGCTTGGCTGATCATTCCGAATTCGTCCTGCTTCCTCCGAATTTCCAGTATCTGTCGCTCGATGCTGGCCCACAAGGTCCGGCGGCGACGGTGCGTGGCTGGGGACCCACCACGGTGGGCATCAAACACGTACTCAGTACGACTCAGCATTGGCAGTGGACTGCTGAAGCGCTGGCGACACTTCCATCGGGCGACAGTTTTTTCGGTAGCCGTGGAATCGGCGGAGCTGCCAACGCAATTGTCAGTTATAGCAGCAATGGCCCTCTCGGCGTATCGCTGATGGTGGGAGTCACTTCCGAAACCGAGCCCACCGCATTGGGCGGGCAGCGGTTCCAGAGCTTCAATCCGGATCTGGTGGTCACTTGGCTGTCGAATCCTCGGCTGCAGTTCTATGGTGAAATATACGCGCAGTCGCACACCGGGTATGCCCAGGGATGGGGGACTGACGCCGATGGTGGCGTGCAGTACCTCATCAATGACAATTTCGAGGTGGATCTGGAAGAGGGCGTTCGACTCCAAGGAGACCTGGGCGGATTCTCGAACTACACGGGCGTGGGACTCGGGGTGCTCTTCTGAGAGGCGCCTTCCGGCGGTCATGCGACTGGCTTATTCTCGCTCAAACGCAACCAGCCCTTGACGATCCGGTAGATGTACCAAATGAGGGCGGCGGCAATCACCAGCCAGCCGATGAAAACGATCCACAGCGCGCCGCCGATCACGCTCCACAGCAGCATGAACCAGAAGGTGCGAATCTGCCAGGTGAAATGACTCTCAAGGAGCGTGCCGCGAACGTCCTCGCGCTTGACGTAATTGACGATGACCGCGGCGATCGCAAGTACCGGGAACAGGAACGAGCCGGCGTACAGACCGTACGTGATGTTGCCTAGGTTTTTATCGAACGGTGCAGGCGAGTTGTAGCCCTGCGG
>JBJKQX010000449.1:0-5836 GCA_046704965.1 Binataceae bacterium (SeqCode) | reverse complement strand
CGTCGAGCCCGCTTCTATCCTTGAGCGCCGGCTCGAGCTTGTCGATCGCGAAGTAGCTCTGAAATTCCCTGGCGAGCATCTGGATTAGATCGCTCTTCGATCCGAAGCGCTGGCTGACAAGTCCGTGGCTGTAACCCGCCTTTTGCGCGATCTGTGCGATTGAGGTCGCGCTGTAGCCCTGCTCGGCGATCAGCTCGGTTGCAGCTTCGAGCAGTCGCTTGGAAGACCGGTCGCTGCGCGCTTTTCTAAGGTCACGCTTTTCAGAAGTCTTGGCCACGTCAGATACTCAACATTTGCGCGATGCGCTCGCGATGAAAATCCGCATCACCCCAGAACAACTCACCGTGTTTCTGGCGTCGAAAGTAGAGCTGGATCGCATATTCCTTGGTGAATGCGATAGCGCCGTGAATCTGCTGACCGTGAGCAACGACTCGCCGGCTCGCCTCGCTGCACCATGCCTTCGCCATCGCTACGTTCAAGCTCGCCGAGGGCTCTCCCTCTGTGATCGCAGCCGCCGCCCGATAGGTGATAAATCGCATCCCGTCCACGTCGGTAACCATGTCAGCCGCCTTATGCTGAATGGCCTGGAAGGATCCGATTGGACGACCAAACGCCTCGCGAGTTTTCGCATAGTCAATGCTCATTTCGAAATCCTTCTGAGCCAGACCGACGAGATATGCGCATTCCAGGACGGTCGCGGGATTCGAGAACGCTTCAAGGTTCGAAATCTCGAGAACGTCATCCTTGGAAACGCTGACGTCCTCAAGCACAACTTCGGCGAGTTTTTCTCCGGTCATGGTGGCAAGACTGGATATTCGAAGACCCTTCGCCGTGCGCGGGACCGCTGCCGCGACAAATCCCTTTTCGCTTCGTGCAAGCACCCAGATCACGTCAGCCACGTTTGCGTCAGGCACAAAGAGTTTCGACCCGCTCAAGGTTACTGTATCCCCGGTGCGCACTGCCTGTAGCGTTACAGCATCAGAGCCCCATCGGCCCGTGCTCTCCGCGAACGCATATGTGTGTATCTGCGATCCATTCGCTATCGAAGCAAGATATTTTTTCTTCTGCGATGCGGACCCGTTATCGACGAGCAGGCGAACAACGACCTGGTTTGGAAGAAACGGTCCGGGCAGAAGCGATCGCCCGAGCTCTTCGACCACGATGCATAAGTCGTAGAAGGTCAATTCCGAACCGCCGAATTCCGCGGGAATCATTAGGCCATGCCAACCGAGTTCGGTAATTTTCCGCCACAACTCCGGGCTGTGCCCTTTCTCATCGGACTCCATAGCGCGCACATACTCCTCGGGGCATTCCCGTTCCAGGAACTCACGGGCCGAGTTTTTGAGGAGCTCTTGTTCTTCGTTTAAGCCGATATCCATATTGAACCTTTGACTTTGACTATCAGCCGCGTTGCAGGCCGAGCCCGCGAGTCGCGATGATATTGCGCTGGATTTCAGAAGTTCCGACCTGCACCGTCAGCGTGCTCGCGTACAGGTAGTGTTGTGCGATCATTCCGTCGAACGGCGCGCGCTTCTCGCCGCGAAAGAGCAGCCCGTGCGTCTCGATCATCTTCATGGCAGTAGACGCGATTCGCTGCGCCAATTCGGTGTGATAGAGCTTCAAAACCGAACCGTGATGGGCGAGCGGCTTTCCGCGAAATTGTAAATTGGCGACTCCTTGTGAAAGGCCCCGCAGGACTTCGACCTCAATTGCACGATTCACCAGCTCAGTTCGTGCGCCCTTCGTAAGCGGCGGCAGCTTTGGAGAACGAGCGAGCTGAAACAGCGAGTCGAGCGTCCGTTCGATTGAAGCAACCTGAGATATGGCGGAACGTTCGGTGTCGAGCAGGTTCATCAAATAGTAGAATCCACGATTCTCTTCGCCGATAAGATCGTTCGCCGGCACGTGCACATCTTCGAAGAAAACCTCGTTGAATTCATGATTGGTGAGGTTCTGGATGAGGCGTACGGTGACACCCGGCGCGCGCAAATTCACACGAAACATGCTGATGCCGCGATGCTTCGGAGTGTCGGGGTCCGTCCGCGCCATCACTAGACCATAGTCGGACCGGTTGGCATATGTCGTCCAGACCTTCTGACCATTGACGACATACTCGTCGCCCTTGCGCACTGCGCGGCATTTCATGCCGGCAAGGTCAGATCCCGCGGAAGGTTCGCTGAACAGCTCGCACCACTTGTCTTCGCCGGTGAGGATTGGCGGGAGCATGCGACTTTTCTGCTCCTCGGTACCGTGCGAGATAATCGTCGGACCAATCATCCCCAATCCCATGTCGAAAAATCGGGGCGCGTTATGCCTTATGAACTCATCGTTCAGGATGAACTGATGCGCCGGGCTTAGCCCCCCGCCTCCGTGCTTCACCGGCCAGGCGGGCGCGAGCCAGCCTTTCTGCCGCAGCGCTTCACGCCACTTCTCTTTGGCTTTCTGCAGGGAGGGTTCGGCATGATCCGACGCCCCCGGGTTCTCCTCGAAGGCGCTGCGAATTGTCGCAACGTTTCTGAGTTCTTCGGGTAGTTCGCTCTCAACAAACTTCACGACTTCCGAACGGAACTGGTCGAGTTCTTCTCTTGCGGGCATAGACGCACCTTCCCACGCGACGTTTCGCGGCGGAACTTACTATACGGTCATCCATATAGTCAAGTCAGGCGCACGATCCAAGCAAGATCGCCCCACCCCGAGCCTCAATCCGTGGCTTAATCAGTGCGCTCGATCAGTGTCATTCGCGCCGGCTGCTCCGGTTACGATGAAGCACCAACAGGTGGATTCGCGAGAAGGAAAACAGCGGTTTCACAGCGGGAATGGCATGAAATCGTCCCGCCACCAAATTAGAAACGATCGGGCATCGAACGCGTCAACCGCGACCCCGAACAGCGACTGAGCGACACGATTCAAGTCCGGGCCGGCGGAGCCCGCTTCCCCGCCGCAAGAGTTGCGCAGATGGAAGAAGCAGGAAAACGGATGGAAACTTCCCAAGTGCACAATGTTCAGCATCTCGTCGTCCGAGACCCGGGCCAGTTCCGCGCCTTCGACTGCCCAATAGACTTCGTTGTTGCAGAGCCTGACCAATTGCCGGTACTCGCACTCGCGAAGCCACGAGTCCGACGGGGATGCGCAGTACTCTTGAATTAGGACGGCGTGATTTGGGGCGATGATGAACGCTTTAATCAGCCGCGCCAGGGCCACCTCCTCGTCACCGTCAGTATGCATGTCGTAACGAAAGTCGAGAGCCTGGTTTTCGTCGAGTTCCTTTGGCACGGCAACTCGAAAGCGGCCCTTGGAAAAATCGATGGTCTGCAAAGCAAGGCGCGCCAAGGTAGTGCCATCGGCCAGTTCCGCCGTCATATACCTGGTCGCCAGCAGGACGTCCGGCACGGGCTCAATCTTCATCGTATAGCGTAGCTCCTACGGAATCAGCCCCAGGGGTAGCTCCTCGATCGGAAGCCATACGTCGGGACCGTCCGTCCAGAACTGCAACTCGCTTTTGTGCATCCTCAAGCTCAACTTACGCTCGGTGCCTCGCCGATGTAAATCAACGTGTCCGCCTCTGGGCGCGGAATGCTCAAAGTCAGGGGCCAGGGTCTGCCCTGCCGTCCGCAGCGCTCCGTCGGTTCCGGTATCTCCAAAAGTATCCCCATCGCGACCTATCCCGGCTTCGGTGGCGGAAAGTTCAGAGGCTCGGGACGTATGCTTCGGGATCGTGTGGCACAAACGAGTGCGACCTTCCGGCCCAAAGCCAAGTATGCATTAGAGCTAACCAGGTTACGGAGACGCCGGCATGAGAGATATTTACACCCGAACGAACGGCGAGAATCGGTTTGGGTGAGCGCGTAGACGATCGTTGCTGCCGCAAGCGGTTAGGCTTCTCCATCCGAGGACCCAACTGTACTGAGCGAGTCTCCGTTTTCAGTAATTATCTCTCGCGATACTGCAATTTGCACTGCCCCGCGCATTGCAAATTGAAATCCTCGACTCGCGGGCTCGTGAAAAGCCTTTGATCCAGAAGCGAGAGTTACCGGGCACGGAAACTGCTCTAGGTTCACAGCATGCTGGATCTGTGTTTTGTCGCCGCGACGATTTTCTTCTTTGGAATCTGTCTGGCCTACGTGAGGGCATGTCAGAAACTATGAGCTATTGGCAACTAATAGCCTCGTCGACAGTGGCGGTCCTTCTAACCGGGTATCTGGTCTATACACTTCTCAAGCCGGAAAAGTTTTAGACCAGCTACTCTCTGTTCTTCCCATTATGATCTGGAATGCGATTGCCCAGGTGGGCATCTTTTTCGCGCTGGTGGTGATTCTCAGCGTTCCCCTTGGCCTGTACATGGCGCGGGTATTCGATGGTCAGTGGACCTTCCTTAACCCGCTCCTAAGGCCGATCGAGCGAGCCCTCTACCGTCTTTGCGGAGTGCATGAAAATATCGAAATGGCATGGACCGAATACGCCACCGCGATGCTGCTTTTCAGCATGATCGGTATGCTCTTCCTCTATGCGGTTCAGCGCTTTCAAGGTTTGCTGCCATTGAATCCACAAGCTTTTGCGGGCGTGAAGCCGGCTCTCGCCTTCAACACTGCGGCGAGCTTCACCACGAATACCAACTGGCAAGCGTACGCAGGCGAGCAGACCATGAGCTACCTGACTCAGATGCTGGGGCTGACGGCCCAGAATTTTCTGTCAGCGGCGGTTGGTCTCGCTCTGGCTATAGCAGTTATCAGGGGCTTCGTGCGGCGCAACGCGAAGACGGTAGGCAACTTCTGGGTCGATCTGACGCGGTCGGTCTTGTGGGTTTTGCTTCCAGTATCACTCATCCTGGCTCTGGTACTGGTCTGGCAGGGAGTTCCGGACAATCTTCAGCCCTACGTCCACGCGACGACCATTCAGGGCACGTCCCAGACGATCGCACAGGGACCTGTAGCTTCGCAGGAAGCAATCAAGGAACTGGGAACCAACGGGGGCGGATTCTTCAACGCAAATTCTGCCCATCCGTACGAAAATCCCACCCCGCTCACTGACCTGCTGGAAATGCTCGCCATTTTTGCCATCCCCGCAGGACTGACCCATACGTTCGGTCGGATGAGCGGAAACCGAAGACAGGGATGGGCGCTGTTTGCCGCTATGAGCCTTCTATTCCTGGTTGGTGCTGCCTCTAGCATCTGGGCGGAACAGCGGGGAAATCCGTTTTTCACCTCATTGGGGATCAACCAGGCGGCGAGCGCGAGCCAAAGCGGCGGTAATATGGAAGGCAAGGAGGTGCGATTCGGAATAGTCGATTCCGCCCTTTGGTCCGTTGTCACCACTGATACGTCATGCGGAGCGGTCAACTCGATGCTCGACAGCTTTACGCCGCTCGGTGGTCTCGTACCGATGGTGAACATTCAGTTGGGCGAAGTGATATTCGGAGGTGTTGGCTCGGGGCTCTATGGGATGCTCGTGATGGCGGTGCTCGCGGTCTTTATCGCGGGGTTGATGGTAGGCCGCACGCCCGAATATCTCGGCAAAAAAATAGAAGCACGCGAGATGAAGCTCGCGATGCTCTACGTGCTCATCTTCCCGGCTCTGATCCTTCTTCCGACAGCGTTCGCGGTTGCTACCCATGTGGGGCGATCGTCGATTACGAATCCCGGCCCACACGGCTTTTCACAAATCCTGTACGCTTTCACGGAGGCCGCCGGTAACAACGGCTCGGCCTTCGCGGGACTAAACGCAAATACGAGCTTCTATAACGTTTTGATCGGGTTTGTGGTTCTCGCCGGCCGCTATCTGATGGCGATTCCAGTGCTGGCGATAGCCGGCTCGCTTGCGGGCAAGAAAACTGTGCCGT
>JBJKQX010000448.1:0-5386 GCA_046704965.1 Binataceae bacterium (SeqCode) | reverse complement strand
CATACTCTCGACTTCGGATTCGAGCACTTCCACCTCCCGAGAAAGAGCCGCGGTGCCGATCCGGACTCCGCCCGGATTGAGCGTCGCATCCGAGCGCCCGTAAATGATCATGCGGCCGCTGTCAGTCAATTCCGCCCAGTCCCCGTGGCACCATACGTTCGGAAACCGCTCAAAATAGGCGCCACGATATTTCGCGCCGTCCGCGTCGTTCCAGAAGTAAAGCGGCATGGTCGGGAACGGGGCCGTACATACCAACTCGCCTTTCTCACCAGTGACCGGTCGCCCTTCCTCGTTCCATACCTCGACGCGCATCCCGAGCCCGCGGCACTGGAGTTCGCCCCGTCTGACCGGCAGCGTAGGATTACCCAGTGCGAAGCACGAGACCAGGTCGGTGCCGCCGGAAATCGAAGACAGGCACACGTCCTGTTTGACGCTCGCGTACACGAAGTCAAACCCTTCGGGCGCAAGCGGAGAGCCGGTGGAACAGATGACGCGCAGGTCGGGAAGATTATGCGTCTGTGCAGGTTCGAGTCCCGACTTGCGCAGCGATTCGATATACTTGGCCGACGTGCCGAAGACCGTCATCCGCTCCGCCTCGGCGTAATCGAAAAGAATTCGCGCGGACGGATAGAACGGTGACCCGTCATATAGAAGAAGAGTCGCCTGAGAGGCGAGCGCACTCACCAGCCAGTTCCACATCATCCAGCCGCAGGTAGTAAAGTAGAAAACGCGGCTTCCGGATCCGATGTCGGTATGAAGCTGATGCTCCTTCAGGTGTTGTAGCAGGACGCCGCCGGTTCGATGCACTATGCATTTGGGCGTGCCGGTCGTGCCCGATGAGTAGAGTATGTATAGCGGATGGTTGAACGGAACCCGCTCGAAGTCTATTTCGCTCGCTTCGTACGGGGCGATGAATTCATCCCACGTCACGGCGCCTGAGTTTTCAGGCAGATCGGCGTCGATATAGGGAGCCACGACCAGCTTTTCCAAACTCGGAAGGCGTGAGCGCAGATGCTCAAGTTTGTCGAGCGTGTTGAAGACGCGGCCATGGTAAAAGTAGCCGTCGGAAGCGAACAGGACACGCGGTTCGATCTGGCCGAAGCGATCGACAACTCCCTCGATACCGAAATCCGGCGAGCATGACGACCAGATTGCGCCGATCGCCGCCGCAGCGAGCGCCGCAATTGCAGTTTCGGGAAGATTCGGCAGGTAGCCCGCGACTCTGTCTCCTGTCTTTACGCCCGCTGCGCGAAGCGCTTGAGCCACGCGCGATACCTGCGCATGGAGGTCGGCGCGGCTAAGGCGCCGCTTCACCCGGTCCTCGCCCCAAAACACGATCGCGTCGGAATCGTCGCGTCGTCGGAGACAGTTTTCCGCGAAATTCAGCCGCGCGTCGGGAAACCATCGCGCACCCGGCATCCGGTCACCGTCGACCAGTGCGGGCCCATCGCCGCGCTCACCAATCGCGCCGCAAAAATCCCAGACCTCATTCCAGAAAGCCTCGGGATTTTCGATCGACCATCGGTAAAGCGTCGCGTAATCGGGCATTTCGAGGCCAGTCTTGCGTTCAACCGCGCGTGCGAAAGCGGTCAGTTTCGAATCCCGAACGCGCTGCTGCGACGGCCGCCAAATAATCTCGCTCATAACAGAGAAACCTGCTCCTTAACGGAGGTCCGACAGGAAATCGAGCAAGGCCGCATTCACCTCGTCAGGTTTTTCCTGCTGGGTCCAATGACCCGACCCTTTTATCTGAATCCGTTTCAGATTCGGCACCCATTGTTCCATGCCCAGGGTCTGTTCGGGCCACAGCACCGGATCGAGCTCGGCTGTGATCATCAAGGTTGGCTGATTCACCCGCTCGACGAGGTCAGCCGAGTCTTCCCAGTTCCGGTCAACGTTGCGATACCAGTTGATGCCACCACGAAAGCCGCTTTTCTGGAATGCCTTCACGTACACGTCGATGTCGGCGTCGGTCATGAAGCTGCTCGGCTCTGTTCTAGTTAGCCGGTCAAGCATCCCTCCGCCGGCCGGTCCGAAAACTCCCGGAGGCTGCCGATCTTCAATCGGCGGCAGCGGTATGGGGTCGGCGAAGAATCCGCATATCGCGCGCCGGATGTCGCGTTCGAACTCAGCCTCGGCGACGCCGGGTTCCTGGAAGTAGAGAACGTAATGGAAGTTGCCTGCTGCCGCCTGCCGCGCCATCTCGGCCGGCTTGGTCGGCTTCGGCTGCCGATTGGTTATCCATACCTGCTTCGGATACTCCGGACTGCCGGGCGTGGAGGGCAGCCATCGCGGCATGAACGGCGTATTGAGGGCCACCACGCGCTCGCATCGCTCGGGAGCACGCATCGCGGTGTGCCATATTACGAATCCGCCCCAGTCGTGCCCGACGATGACGCATTTTTCGATCCCGAGCACGTCGAGCATCCCCACGATATCCTTCACTAGTTCGCGGGCCCGATACGCCTCGACCGGTTGCGGGCAGTCGGTCTCGCCATAGCCGCGCTGATCGGGCGCGATTACGCGAAATCCGGCGTCGGCAAGCGCGCGCATTTGATGACGCCACGAGTACCACATCTCGGGAAACCCGTGGCAGAACACAACCGGAAATCCGCTTCCAGCCTCGACCACGTGCATCCTGATGCCGTTGGTGTTTACAAACTTGTGATTGAATTCAGCCACTTGATTTTACCTCCGCAGGCGCGTCGAACATGATGTGCTGGCTGCAACTCTTTAGGGTCGTCTCAATCGTCTTTGTGTCGCCACTCCCACCAACAAATATAGAAATAGACGAGCACCAGCATGAAGAGCACGTAAGCCATATTTCGGAAGCTGTGTCCTTATTGAGCTTCCCGGCGCAGGATTCATGAAGCAAAGAAGACGAGAGTGCGCACCTCGATACTTTCGCGTGGCGCCGCGTCAGGTGGACAGGTCGGGTCGTCGAATGCCGAATGGGCGGTGAAGCGCGTGCGGGCGGGATCGGAGTCGTAGCACTTCAGCAGCATCGCCTCATTCTTCTGCATCTGTGGAAAATAGAACCATCGATGCTCAGGGCTGAACCGTACGGAGTATACCTCGCCGGTGCGGTCCTGATATTTAAGGTCGTGCGTTACGAAGTCCTGTTGAGTGATACTTTGTGCGTCGCAAACTGCCAAGGGAGTATCCTGCACAGGGCCGCGTATGGGACGCCATACATTGACTACTGCAAAGCGACGTTTGAGCAGATCGTCAGCTTCTTCAGGCAACAGATCGCGCACGCGTTGCGGGCCGGACTTAACCGTGTAGTCGTTATGCGCGAACTTGACCGGCGCACGCACGCCTTTCTCGCCCTGTTTGGCCTTGGGGCGGCAGCGTACATTATGATCGAACGCGACTACCCTGACCGCTCCGGTCAGCCGCTTCACCAGGGCTTCCATCTCCGGGTAATAGACGCGACGTACTTCGTCGTCGTCATAGAAATTTGACACCGCGCTCTCATGGTTGGTCAGGATGAATCCCTGCTTGTCGAGCGACAACTGTTCGAGGATGGCGCGTCCATTTCGAATCGTAATCGGACGTTTCGTGTAGTCGCCCGTCTGCGACGGAGAGCCTTCCGGCGGCTCATAGAGGTATGTCACTGGCTTTCGCCCGTCGTCGGCCAGATAGTTGAGCGAGGCTTCCACTTGGTCGATTCTTTCCATCGCACCCTCGTCGGCGGTATTGGTTGTAAGTCCCCTGTTGAAGATTACAAGCGTAGCGCTGAATCGCCAACCCGCGCACCGTCAATGATGACGGGCCAGCCCGTACCAACGGAAGGCAGGGCTTGTCTGTCCCGCGCCCGTCGGCTAAAAGCGCGAGCACGCGCAAGAATCGGCTTAAGAGGTAACAAATGGCAGAAATACGCAACCGACAGTGGCTTCTCGCCGCGCGCCCGCAAGGACTGATCAAGGAGAGCGATTTTCGCTGGAACGAAGCCAGCGTGCCTTCGCTCGAAGACGGCCAACTATTGGTTCGCAACCTCGCGTTTTCGTTCGATCCGACGCAGCGAGGATGGATGTCGTACGACACTTACATGCCCGCGATTCCGATAGGGCAGGTGATGCGTGCGAGTGCGATTGGGCAGGTGGCCGAATCGCGCAAGCCGGGGTTTGCGAAGGGCGATCTCGTGCAGGGGCTGTTCGGATGGGAAGACTACACGGTAACGGCAGGCGAAGGTTTGATGGGTTTACAGAAACTCGAACCGGGTACCGATCCGTTGCTTGCGCTGTCGCTGCTCGGAATCACGGGATTGACAGCCTACTTCGGCACGCTTTCGATCGGGCAGCCTAAAGAAGGTGACACGTTCGTGGTTTCGGGCGCTGCGGGCGCAACCGGATCGGTCGCGGGGATGATCGCAAAGATAAAGGGATGCCGCGTCGTGGGAATCGCCGGCGGACCGGAAAAATGCGGATGGCTTACAGGGGAGGCGGGATTCGACGCCGCGATCGATTACAAGAACGAAGATGTCGGCGAGGCGTTGAAGCGTCACTGCCCCAAGGGTGTCGACGTCTACTTCGACAACGTCGGTGGCGAAATTCTCGACCTCGTGCTGGCCAGGCTTGCCGACGGTGCGCGCGTCGTCCTGTGCGGTGCGATCTCACGCTACAACGAAGCCCACGGTGTGTTCGAGTCCGGCCCGAAGAACTATTTCAATCTGATTTTCCACGGTGCCCGGATGGAAGGGTTTCTCCTGTTTCAGTTCGCGAAACAGTACCCCGAAGCTATCCAGGAGCTTTCCAAATGGTATGCGGAGGGAAAAATCCAGAACCGGATAGACTTGCAGCATGGTCTGGAGAATGCGCCCAAAACGTTGATCCGTCTGTTCACCGGAGCCAACGTCGGTAAGCAACTTCTCAAGCTTTCCGATCCGCAATAGAACGAATGCGCGCAACGGTCGCGTGAATCGTTCACGATGCGACCCGGTTCGACGAATCGGATCGGGTCGCTTTCGTGAGCCGCCGCAACCGTTTCGAAAACGGATGACTCAATCGGACTTTGGCGAACTCAGGAGCATCCCGCCGGACAGACTCCGTGGGTCGCGCGGACTCCATCGACCTCTTTCGACCGCGCTCAGGAAGTCCTGAACGGCTCTGTTGAAGGCTTCGGGCTCTTCAAGGTTTACCGCGTGTCCCGTCCTCGGAACCATCCACAGGGCCGCGCTTGCTATCGTGCGTTTCAGGAAGATACTGGTTTCGATACACGGGTCATCTTCATCGCCCACAACCAGCAGAATCGGAACCGTCAGTGCCGCGAGGCGATCTTGAAGATCGTACAGGGAGGGGCGAAGCGCCTGGTAGTTGCGCAACGTCAGAGCCGATCCGACCGCAGAGTGCTCGCTCAGATGTCGAACGAACTCGTCCCATCCGCG
>JBJKQX010000447.1:0-4163 GCA_046704965.1 Binataceae bacterium (SeqCode) | reverse complement strand
CAAACAAGTTGAAGACGCGGGTCGCGGCGCGTTCGACCCGGACTGGAAAGCGTAGCGCGTCCGACAGCGCACCCGGCGGATATTCGCCGCCCGAGACGAGCCAGCGCTTAACTCGTTCTCAAGGGGCGCATCAGTTCAGAGTGCGCCGGCTATATTGACGGCGCGCGTCGGCGACGCCTTTCGATTCAGGCTTTCGAGTCGAAAATAAAGAGCGGAACCTGGTTGGCTATCTTCGGGTCGATCGCAAGTACGCGGCGCCCCTCTCGCTTTTCGATCTCTCCGACCTCGTTTCCGGCTTTCCTGAGCACGGCGACGACCTGGTCAAGGTCCTCGGCTTCGAGCCAAAGCCCGAACATCCCTTCGCCCGTGGACTTGAGAGCCTCCGCAGCGAGCGCGCCGGAGGCAAGCAGGATTTCCGCCCCGCCGACGGTGACTGTCGCGCTTGCCGAACCGGCCGAGCGCGTCACCTTGAAGCCAAAATTGCGCTCGTAGATCGAGGCGGCATCGTCAAGATCGGAAGTTGCAACATCCAGTCGATCGAGTCGTTTGATCATCGTGCGATTCCTGAAAAACAGCGCGCATCAGGGAAGGCCCGAGGCCGCCAACACCAAACAAGGGCCGAGTGCTGCACGCGCGAGCGAGACTACATGCTCTTTTGCGCGACGATCAGGCGATGGATCGAGAAGCGCGAGACCCGCTCGTTGCGTTCAACCTCTATCTTGTGACCGTCGAGGATGTCCTGCACCCGAAGACGCATGGTCCATCCCAGAAGCTTGGTGACAGGATTGGCCAGATTGGCGAACAGGTAAAGAAACGGATTCGCACTCGCGAAATGATTGATCACCACGATCCGGCCGCCCGGCTTACATACCCGCACCATTTCCTGCATCATCCTGGCCGGGTCCGGCACCACCGTGATCACGTGAAAGCTGCACACGTAGTCGAAGCTTTCGTCCGGGAAGTCGAGGTTCAGCGCGTCGCCCTGCTTAAGCTCGACATGATCCCATCCCTTTTCGCGAACCTTGGCGACCGCTCGCCCAAGCATATCGCTCGAGGGATCGATTCCGACCAGATTCACATACGGCGGGTAAGCGTCGAGTGAAATTCCGGTTCCGACACCAACCTCCAGTACCTGTTGGTCCGGCCTGAAATTCAGCTCTTCGATTACCTCGTGCTCGTGGTCAACAAAGGCGCGCCCCCAAAGCGAGTCGTACACCGGAGCAAAATCCGAATAAACGCGACTCTCATGCGGTTCCGCCATCGTCTCAAACCTCTACTTTCTGCGGCGAAGATCCTGAAGATGATGAATGCAGGACAGGCAAATCCATGCAGTAATCTCCTCCCACCATTTGCCTATCCAGTTGGAAATTTATGCCCTAGGCGGCAGCGTTCACCCATCGCGCAAGCTGACGCTTGGCCGAAGTGATATCGCGTTTGCGGAACCGCCACTGCCGACCCTTCTTGAAAGCAGGCAGAATATTACGGCGAGCTAATTCATTCACCGTATCCGGGCTAAGGTCCAGCAAGAAAGCGACCTCCCGCGAATTAAGCAAAATGTCGTCTCTATCCGCCATGGCAGTCGAACAAGACGCCCCCGAATCTTCGAACGGGGCACACCCTTCTAAACCCGCAACCTCCGGCAAGTCAAGCTTAGATTGCTCGAACCGCTATGGCCAATCCACACCTAAGGCTGCCTGACCTTCGCGGCAACCTCTAAATCCCATACGACACCACGGCGCATAGGATATCCACACGTCGCGATATTGCGCTTTTAGACGCTAATGGTCTTCAATTTGCGCGTCGAAATAAGATAATCATACCACGCGCGGGTCACAACAACGCACGAGAAAAGACCCGTAAGCACACCCACGCATAGAGTTACGGCGAAACCCTTGACCGGTCCCGTGCCGAACTGGAAAAGAATCAACCCCGCAACGAAGGTCGTGATGTTCGAATCGCGGATTGCCGACCATGCCCGCTCGTAGCCGATCTTCACGGCTTCGCGCGGACTCTTGCCGGCTCTCAGCTCTTCGCGCATCCGCTCGTTTATCAGCACGTTGGCGTCGACCGACATACCGAGCGTCAGCACTATTCCCGCGATTCCGGGCAGTGTCAGAGTAGCCTGCAACGCTGCCATCACGCACATCAGGAGCAGGATATTGAGCGTGAGACCAAAGTCGGCCAGCACTCCCGCACCGCTGTAGTACAGCGCCATGAAAATCAACACGGCGGCCGCGCCGAGTACGAACGACACCTCGCCCTGACGAATCGATTCGCGCCCGAGCGATGGCCCAACCGAGCGTTCCTCCTCGATCTGAACGGGCGCCGGCAATGAGCCGGAGCGCAGCACGATCGCAAGATTGTGCGCCTCGTTGAACGTGAAGCTGCCGGTTATCTGAACGTGACCACCGGGGATACGCTCCTTGATAACCGGCGCCGAATAGACGGTGTTATCAAGGATGATCGCGAGATGCCGGCCGACGTTCTGGGCGGTCAGCGTGTCGAAAATTTCCGCTCCGTGCCGATTGAGATCGACGGTGACGTAAGGGCCTTCCAGGGCGCTGCCCGGACGAACCCGCGCGTCGACAACCGTGTTGCCGCTCATCAGGACCGGCTTCTCGACCAGATACGGCGTGCGACCTCCCGGCTGCGGCTGACCGTAGAGGATTTCGTCGCCGGGCGGCGGCCCGTTCTTGATCGCGTCGGATACGCTATGGCTGTCGTCAAGCAGCTTGAACTGGAGTACCGCCGTCTTTCCGATAAGCTCCTTCGCCTGCTCGGGGTTCTGGATGCCGGGAAGCTGAACCAGTATCTGGTCGCTGCCCTCGCGAACCACCGTGGTCTCGCGCACGCCGAGCTGGTCGATACGGTTACGAATGATTTGCAGCGCCTGATCCATCGCGCCGCTCTGGATCCGGGTGAGTTCGGGCGGCTTGTAGGCCATCGCGTAGGTGGGCCCCGTCGCCGAGCTGACTCGCGAGATCGTCAGGTCGGGAAACGACCGGTTTACCAGGTTCAGAAATGACGAAACCTCATCCTCGGACTTCAGGTTCACCAGCAGTTTCCCTTCAGGGTTCACTGCGATTTTATTGAATGGCAGCTTGTTTCGGGTGAGTTCAGCCTTGAGGTCGTTGCCACGCTGGCGGATCTGGGCTTTTACCGCGTCATCCAGCTTGATGCCGAGCAGCAGGTTTGTACCGCCCTGTAAATCGAGTCCAAGATGGATCTTGGTTTCCGGAACGTAGTTGGTCCACCACTGCGGCATCCCGATTTCCAGGGTCGGAAGCAGAAGAATCACCGCGACCAAAGTGATGACCCCGGCCAGGTAAAGCCGCGAACGACCTGACCCGCCCGTAAGATGCAGGTACAGAAAAGTGATGGACAAGCCGAGAATTATTAAGATCGGAAAGAAATTTTGACTCTGATCCACGTGAACTACCGGCGCCTGGGGCTAGTCTCCCTTGTCCTTTTTCGGCGTCGGGCTCTTGCCGTAGGAGGAGAGCGACGCTATTTGCGACCGTTCGACGCGCACCCGGATATTGGGCGCAATCTCCATTGTAACGACCTTGTCGCCAAGGTCGGTTACGCGCCCGATCAATCCCCCGTTTGTCACCACTTCGTCGTTGCGCTTGAGCCCACCCACCATCTTGGAATGCTCAGCGGCCCTCTTGGTTTGCGGGCGGATAATCAGGAAGTAAAAGATCCCGAACAGCAGAGCAAGCGGGATAATGGTGCTGAACAATACCTGCTCGTTGCCGCCCGCGTGTGCGGCCCCCTGCGCGAATGCGACTCCCTCGAAAAACATCAGATTTCTTCCCGTCCCGAACCCTTTTCTTCGTTCGAAAGCCGGCCTATCCGGTCTTTAGCGTAAGTAGCGAAGGTGCCCGATGCGATATCAGTTCGTGCTTCCCGCATCAAGCGCCCATAGAAATACAGATTATGCTCCGTAAGTGCACGCGCCGCGAGTATCTCGCCCGACATATAAAGATGCCTTAAATAAGCCCGCGTGAAGCTCACGCAGCATCGGCACTCGCAGTCCTCGTCCAGCGGACGGCGGTCGCGCGCATTCTCGGACCGTTTTATCAAAATTTTCCCCGTGCTCGTGAACGCGCATCCGTTGCGTGCGTTTCTGGTCGGCAGCACACAATCGAACATGTCGAAGC
>JBJKQX010000446.1:0-4563 GCA_046704965.1 Binataceae bacterium (SeqCode) | reverse complement strand
CAGTAGCGACCCACGCCCTGGATTGCACGCTCGACTATCGGCATCACCATGTCGCCGCCCGCAGGATGCACGAGCCGTTCATCAGCGTCGCGACCCAGTTCCTCGATTACGGTCTTGCCGGAACTGGCCAGCGCCTGAAGGTTGTATCCACCTTCGAGCACTCCAACCACCTTTCCGTCGCAAACCTCGGCGGCAAGCCGTTTGACCCGTCGCGTCATTTGCAGAAATCCGTCCTCCGTGACCGACATGCCGCCCAGGGGATCGCGAAAATGGTTGTCGAAACCGGCGGATACGAGGATGAACTCGGGCTTGAAAGCGGCACCGATCGGAATAATCAGCTCGTCGAAGACGCGGAGATATTCGGGATCGCCGAACTTGGCCGGCATCGGCACATTGACCGTGAAACCGATTCCCGCGCCCGCGCCCATGTCCTGAAGCGCGCCGGTCCCGGGATAAAACGGATACTGATGGGTCGAGACGTAGAGCACCTCGGGCGAATCGAAGAAGATGTCCTGGGTTCCGTTGCCGTGATGCAGGTCCCAGTCGAGTATCATCACGCGCTTGAGCCCTTTTACGCGCACCAGCCACGCCGCCGCGATCGCGGTATTGTTGAACAGGCAGAAGCCCATCGCGCGATTGGGTAGCGCATGATGGCCGGGAGGACGGACTATCGCGAAGGCATTGTCCGACCCGCCGTCGAGGACCGACTCGACCGCCGTGAGCACACCGCCCGCCGCAAGCAGCGCCGTCTTGTACGAATCGCGTGACCCGCGCGTGTCTTGGTCGAAAATGTAACGGTCGATTGTCGAGGTCTGCTCGATCATCTCGAAGTAGTCGGCGCTATGGCACAGCGTCACTTCCTCAAAGGTGGCCTCACGCGGCACATGAAAGACGAGTCCGGGCCTGTGAAGGTCCTCCGCCATCTCGATCATGACCTTCACGCGTTCGGGACGCTCGGGATGCATTCGCCCGGCGAAATGCTTCAGGTACTTCCGATCGGTAACGATTGTGGTCTTAGTCATCGTTGACACCAAGACAGGCGATCATGTTTGATTGTAATAGCATTGTTGCAGCCGGGTATACGGCGTAGGATCGTTTAGGGAAGCAGTTCTTGGGTATCTTCGAAATCATCGTGATTCTGGCCTTGGCGTTGATCGTCGTGGGACCGGAAGGTCTGCCCGATCTTTTGAAGACGGCGGGCAAGGTTTTGCGCGACCTTCGCGCGGCCGGCAACACGGTAATGCGCGAGATCACCGAGGCCACCGACGAGCCCCGGCGCATCATTCGCGACTTCAATCCCCTTGAACCCAATTCCGGAACCGGCAGACTTGAGCCACGAGCGTCGGAGAGCACCGTTCAGGACGCTTCACTGAACGCAACGAGCGCCTCCGTCGAACCATCCGAAACCGAAATCGGCACCAACCATTCCGATTCCAGCTCCAACCACAAGCCCGAGGAACCTTCGCAGCAGCATTAGCGCAACCCCCGCTTGGCAACCAGCGAGGAAATCCGCTTCCCGGCCACACCTCCCGTCGATGATGGCCTTGAGCACGCGCGTATGCCGTTCGTCGAGCATCTGCGCGAGCTGCGTATCCGTCTGATCCGGATTTCCATCTGGGTCGTAATCGGTTGCGCGATAGCCTACGCGATCTCCGACCAAACGTTCGCGGCGCTCACCTGGCCGATCCGCGACGTCTCGCACGGCAAGGTGATGCTGATCGGGACAGGAGTGGGCGAGGCGTTTTTCACCAAGATCAAGGTCGCGCTTATCGCGGGCGTTTTCATCTCCAGCCCCGCGATATTCAATGAAGTCTGGAAGTTCATCGCGCCGGGGCTTTACCGGCAGGAGCGCCGGATCGCTGCCCCGTTCATCATCTCGGCCACGATCTTCTTCATGCTGGGCGGTTATTTCTGCTGGGCGGTCGTCTTCAAGCTCGGTTACGCGTTCTTTCTATCCGAATACGCCAGCATCGCCGTCACCCCGACCATCCGAATCAGCGAGTACCTGTCGTTTTCCGCCAGACTGCTGCTGGCTTTCGCGCTCACCTTCGAGATGCCGATATTCGCCTACTTTCTGACCCGGCTCGGCTTAATCGACCATCGCTTCCTGATTCGGCAATTCCGCTATGCGATCCTGGGCATCTTCATCATCGCGGCTGCCCTGACACCCCCCGATTTCATCTCGCAATTCCTGCTCGCGATACCGCTGCTCCTCCTTTACGGACTCAGCATCGGTGTGTCATACGTCTTTCGCCGTCGGGTCGAGAGCGAGCCTGAAACGTCCGACAGCGAGCCCGAAATCCCCTGAGTCCGCCCGTGCCCGGAAACGTTCGCTGGGTGAGAAAGGATGTGAATCGCGGTTGGGCGATTCGATCTGCGGAATCTGGCTTAAGTTCGCTGTGCAGCGTAACATCGCTGAGAGAAAAGAAATTCTTGGAATGCTTGAAATAATCTCAGACTTTGACGGGAACCAGGGGCCGTCCCGTCGCTCTGAAATCGGCGGCAATGATGGCAGGTGAATGGCGCGCGGCCGGCGATCCTGCAGCGGGTCAACTCACGCACGCGACGGCCGAGCCGCTTTGTGCGATGATAGAGACAAACCTGGTCCGACCCGATTCCGAATATAGTTATTTCGAGCGCTCGAAGCAGCGTTAATCTTCCGGTCCGTGGACAACGAAGAAACCAATTCGCAATCCGAATACCCTGGGGCAGAGTTCCCCGAGGGATTGGAGCCTCCCGATGAATTGGAGCAGGCGCGGATGCCAATCGTTGAGCATCTGCGCGAACTCCGCATCCGGCTGATCCGTTCGATTATCGCGGTCATCATTGGCTTCGCGATCGCGTACGCCTTCTCCGACCAGATTTTCGCGTGGCTCACGCGGCCCCTGCTGGAGCTTTCGCGCAGCAACTTCAAGGTCGAGCTGATCGGTACGGGGGTCGGCGAGGCATTCTTCACCAAGATCAAGGTCGCGCTGATTGCCGGTCTGTTCATGGCCTGCCCCGGGGTCTTTCATGAGGTGTGGAAATTCATCTCCCCGGGGCTCTACAAGTCGGAGCGACGCACGGCCACGCCGTTTATCATTTTCGCAAGCCTCTTCTTCATCCTGGGCGGATACTTCTGCTGGGCGGTGGTCTTTACCGTCGGTTACAGGTTCTTCATCTCCGAATACGCCAGTATCGGTGTCACGCCCACTATCCGGATAAGCGAATACCTAGCCTTTTCGGCCAAGTTGATGCTGGCCTTCGCGGTCACGTTCGAGATGCCGATATTCGCCTACTTTCTGACCCGGGTCGGCATGATCGACCATCGGATGATGACGCGGCAGTTCAAGTACGCGATCCTCATCATCGCCGTTATCGCCGGGGTACTCGCGCCGCCCGGACCCGTTCCGATGTTCCTGCTGGCAATTCCGCTTTTGATGCTCTACGTGCTCAGCATCGGTGTATCCTACGTCTTCCGTATCCGTGCCGAGGGCGAAGCCGAGCCTGTTTCCGAAGATCCTGAAATCCCTTGATCGCGCCGTGTTGAGCGCCGAAAGGACCTATGGCCACGATTGACTTGTTTCCCAAGGGCTTTGGTGAACCGGGCATTTCCCCACGATGGACTCGCAGCGCCAAGGACGTCGTGGGCACCGCCTATTCGACCTCTAGCCGGGTATGGTTCACGATCTCCAAGGGAGTGCTCAACGAAATCTACTTCCCCACAATCGATCTGCCGCAGGTTCGCGACGTCCAGTTCCTCGTGAGCGACGGCGAGTCCTTCTTTCACGAGGAGCGGCGCAGTCTCGATTGTAGCACCGAGTACCTCGGCGAGTACGGACTGGGCGCGCGCGTCACCATCGCTGATCCGAACGGACGTTACCGTCTGATCAAGGAAGTCATCACCGATCCGCACAATTCCTGTGTCCTGATCGACGCGCGCCTTGAGGGCGAGACGGCATTCCTTTCCACGCTGCAACTGTTTGTCCTGGTGGCGCCACATCTCGCGGTCGGAGGATGGGGCAATAACGGAAATGTCGCGCGGATAGCAGGACACGAGTTTCTCACCGCGCACAAGGACGGAGTCTGGCTTTCAGTCGGCGCAACCGTTCCCTTTCTGAAGCGTTCATGCGGCTACGTGGGCACGACCGACGGATGGCAGGACCTGTCGCACAACTTCAAACTCGATCATCAGTTCGCCGCAGCCGCGAACGGAAACATCGCACTGATCGGCGAGCTGGACCTGAGCCGGACGCGATCCTTCACCGTGGGCCTCGGCTTCGGACGCACCCTGCATCGCTCGGTAACCACGCTTTTCCAATCGCTCGGCATCCCCTTCGGCAACCATCGCGCCCGCTTCCTCGAACAGTGGAGCAGCGCGTGCGCGCACTTTCTGCCGCTTGAGCGCTTCTCGGGTGACGGCGGCAGCCTGTACCGACGAAGCCGCGAACTGCTTCTCGCCCACGAGGACAAGAGCTACCCGGGCGCGATGATCGCGTCACTCAGCATCCCGTGGGGCGAGGCCAAGGGCGACGAAGACCTCGGCGGGTACCATCTGGTGTGGACCCGCGACATGGTCAACAG
>JBJKQX010000445.1:0-5098 GCA_046704965.1 Binataceae bacterium (SeqCode) | reverse complement strand
TCACTGGGTCGAGCTTGCAGGCGTCAGTCAGTCCTCTATGAGGGGCCGATTCGAAGAAGAATCGACGAATGCAAGCAGGCCGGATCGCTGCGGGGATGGTCGGACGAGGAGAAGCGAAGTTGGAGGGGCGGCGGGGAAGATCGTCGAAGGCGGAAATTCAAACACCTTGAATGAATCTGGCCGACCCCTATCCTGATCGGAGTTTCAGAGAACGGAGTCTTGTCGGGTGGATACTCCGAGACGGTTCGGTCGGTTCAGTTCTTCGATCGTTTAAGCGCATTATCTCGAAATAAGGACGGTTGGCGTCTGCATGCTTTCTTATATTCAGGCAATCATACTGGGTCTGCTCCAGGGCGTATCGGAGCTGTTTCCAATCTCGAGCCTGGGCCACAGTGTTATTTTGCCCGGCCTGCTCGGCTGGCATATCGATCAGAATGCTGACTATTTTCTGACATTCCTGGTAGCCACTCACTTTGCCACCGCGACGGTTCTTTTCTTTATGTACTGGGAAGATTGGGTGAGGATTATCTCCGGAATTTTCAGGTCTCTCTGGATACGTCAGATAAAGGATAACGACCTTGATGCAAAACTCGGATGGTTGTTGGTTATCGGCACCATTCCTGCGGGTCTGCTCGGGTTTATATTCGAGAAAAAGCTGGAGCGGCTGTTTGTATCGCCATCGTTCGTAGCCGCGTTTCTGGCGCTCAACGGCGTATTGCTCTTTGGAGCGGAGGTCTTGAGAAGGCATGCGACGACGGCGGTGGAAACGCGCGACACCGACAAAAATCTTGCCAAAGAACTGTCATGGTGGCAGTCGGCAAAAGTCGGCATGATGCAGATCATCGCACTGTTTCCGGGCTTTTCGCGCACCGGCTCGACGATCGCCGGTGGTCTGCTCGTCGGCCTGTCGCATGAAGACTCGCTCAGGTTCTCCTTCCTTCTGGCAACTCCCATCATAGGTGCTGCCGCGGTTCTCAAACTGCCTAAGCTTTTGGCTACGGGCACTGCGGGAGCGATCGACACCGCGGTTGTCGGCGGAATCTGCTCCGCGGTTGCCGCCTATTTCGCAGTGAAATTCCTTACGAGGTATTTCAAGACCAGAACGCTCACGCCCTTCGCGATATATTGTTTCTTCGCGGGGTCGATTAGCCTGGCCCTGTTGCGATGAAAGTCTTTGATTGCGCGATACACAAAGCTTTTACTAGAACGGTTTTGATATCGATAAGCGTTTGAGTGCAATCGGACGAACGGAGATCGAAAAAACATGGCGGACATGAATGAATTCAACCGGCGCATAATTGAAGAATTTCGCGCGAACGGCGGCAAAGTCGGTGGTCAGTTCGAAAATATACCCCTGCTTCTTCTGACCAGCACGGGTGCCAAGACGGGCCGCAGCCACATAACGCCGCTTGCCTATACTACCGACGGCGATCGCATCATCGTGATAGCGTCAAAGGCAGGTGCGCCGACGAACCCCGCCTGGTATCACAACCTGATAGCCAATCCGACTGCCACTGTTGATTTGGGCAGCGGCGGTAGCTTTCAAGTCAAGGCCACGGTGACGAGCGGTGAGGAACGCGATCGTCTGTACAAGCGTCAAGCGGAGCAGATGCCAGCCTTTGTCGAATATCAGAAGAAGACGACTCGCGTGATTCCGGTCATCGCGCTGGAACGCATCGGATAATCAATCGAGCAGCTCTCGCACTTTCGGTTGACGGCAGCGGTCGAGGGGCAGGTTGCGCCGCCCGGCGGGCTCTTTGGCGCCGAGTCGCGGAGATGCTGTTGCGCCAAGATCGTCCGTACGACCCCGATACCGCCGCTAATCCCGGACGCATCGCTCAAAATGGAAACTCCGGGTTAGCTGCGGGAGAGATGTAGCACGTGCCGGTTAATAATTCAGCGGGGCGAAACCCGTGGTTATGGTTGTCGGCGGCGATAATGCTCCTGCTTGCCGGATGCGCGGCTCCTCAGTGGAATACCGGTTTTCCGGAAGTCCCGCTCCAAAAGCCCAAGAGCGGCGCGATAATCGGCGTGGCCCAGGCGGAAGATTCCCGCGCAAGTCAAGTGGTTGGCATGCGGGGAAAATACCAACTTGTGACGGGCCCGGACCTCGGCAATTATATCCAGCGCAAATTCCGCAATGGGCTTACTGACCGAGGCTTTGATCCCATCGAAGCTTTGGATCCCGCCAGAACATCTCTCCATCAGCCTTACAAGGTGGTTGTGATCACGCTCCAGTCGGCCAGTTTCAGTTGGTCGGGGATGCTATCCGGGAACGTCGAGAGTACGGTGGGGATCGCGATCAAAGTATATTCGCCTGCGAGCAAATTGATTTACTCGGGAGATTTTACCGGCCACTCGTCCGCACGAGCCCACATGATCGAAACCGGCGTAGCCGCGGGCGATCTGATCGCGCCGGCGGCCGACGATGCTGTCTCGTCAGCGTTTGCGAACCCGCGGCTTGAAAATGCCCTGCGATGACGGTCCGCGGCCTTTCCTGACGCTGGCTTGAAGACACGGGAAACAAGACAGGCACGATTGACCTTGCTAACTGCGAGTGCGAAGTTCAGTAAATCCTGACCATGTATGAAGGGGGACAATCGGCGAGGCTTTGCGTGCTACTGGTGGCGATGCTTTCGCTCGCCGGTTGCGGGACCGCGAAAGTCAACGCCAGGTTTCCCGAGGTTCCGCTTCGGAAGCCGTCCGCCGGCGCGACCAAAGTCGGCGTGGCGCGAGTCGAGGATTCCCGGGCGAGCCGCGTTGCAGCATCGACTGGTGACAACTGGATTCGTCGAGCCGACGTACTGGCAGGACCCGATCTGCTCAGCTACATCGATCGCGAATTCCGCAATGGACTGGCCAAGCGCGGGTTCGACCCCGTGGTAGCGCTTGATCCCGCCAAATCCTCGCTTGCACAACCGTACAAGATCGTCGTCATAACACTGCAGTCCGCCACATATGGGTTTCCTGTCTGGAAGGATGCAAGCTCCGCGATCGATATCGCCGTCCAGGTCTACTCTCCCTCGCACAAGATGATCTTCGCCAACAGCTATTCCGGTGCTGACAGTGGAAAGCCCGGCGCGGAAGGAGGCTTGGTGATGTCGGTTGCCGCTGACAATGCGGTCGAGGCGGCGTTGAGGGACGCGAAGCTGGAGAGTGCGCTCAGATGACATTCGTGCGTGGAGCCCTGGCCGTGACAATCTTGGCGCTGATCGCGACCGCGACCGGATGCGCGACGGCCGTTTACGGCACCAGCGAAGATATCCCGGTGGCGAGCGAACCGCCGGGAGCGAGCGTGGTCGTCGACGGAAAGCCGGTGGGAGAGACGCCGCTCACCGTAAAGCTGAGGCGCAACGATAGCCACGACATCCAGATTCAAAAATCCGGATACATAAAGTACAAGGTCATAACCGAATCCGCGCCCAACCCCAATGCAGCAGCGCTCGATTTAATTCCGGGGGCATTAATGCCACCCGTCTTGTTGCTACCGCTTGCGACAGGTGCCGATTACCAGATCGTGCCCGACAAAATTGACGCTCACTTGCTGACTGCGACCGCCCCACCGGCATCGGCGCCGTCGTCCGTGACGACGGCATCTCCCGTCACAACGGCGAGACCTGCAGCCATAGCTTCTCCCTCGGCGGCATCAACGCCGACCGCGATGGCACCTGCTTCTCCGACGCCGACGCCAGCCGCTTCAGCTTCCCCTGCGGCCGCTCCTACGCCCGTCGCGACATCCCGATAACAGTCGAATGTGACCCGCGCTCACGCATCGAGACGTGCTGGCAGGCTTCAGTAACGCCCGTGAGGTTTGGAAAGCTGATTTTTCGAGTGCGGCTTCGATTGCGACTGAGGCGAGCCGCGCTCTGCCAGCTCAGCGGATAGCCGAGAGATGAAACGCCCCGAATGGCGTTCATGCAATAGCGGATGATAATTCGGCGTGAGGACCCTCCACGCGTATCAGCGCCAGCAGGACAGCGGCGGCAATCTCAGTTAATACAGGCGCTCGCCATAGAAGAGCGCATTGATGTCGCGCTGGGACGCCGCGACCGCGCTGGCTGATTTGGATGCAAGCGTCGTGGCAAGCTTGCGCGCCGCAGGCATCAGGTCTTTGGGCTTCACGATCTGATTGATGACTCGCATGGCGAGAAGCTCTTCGGCCTTGTAGCGACGACACAGGATGGTCGCCTCTTTGGCGACCCACGGACCCATGCGTGAAGCGAGAACCTGCGCCGGGATGCCTCGATACGGTATTCCCATATCGACCTCCGGGACCCAGAATTCGGCTCCCTCGACCGCGATACAGAAGTCGAAAGCCAGTGCTATCGACCATCCTCCTCCAACCGCATAGCCATTGATCGCACCGATGGTCATAACGTCCAGATGCGAGACAAGATCAATCACCCGGCCAATAATCCTTGGGAACCGCGACGCTCGCTCCCTTGCGATTGCCGCGCGATCGCCCGGACGGTCATTGCCTTTCAACGCGCCGGTGTCGGCTCCAGCGCAGAAGGCTTTTCCGCGGCCGGTAACGATCAGTACACGCGTCTCGCGGTCGTCGCGCACGCTGCGCACAAGATGCTCGAACTCAAGCAGGACGTTGTCATCGAGGCAGTTGCGCTTTTCGGGGCGGTTGAAAGTGATGGTTGTGAGCGAGCCTTCTTTTTTCAGGCGAAAATACTTGGGCATATCCGGTTCCTGGCGGCCGGCTTACTGCCGGTGTCGTTGTGCGATGTGCGCCGTGTTAGATAACGCGGTTCCGACGGACGCGACCAGTCAACTGCTCGATTGTCGTGGGACATGAGGTCGCGTGCAACCTGACTGTCCACGGCAGAGCTATTCAGATTTCCACTTGCATCCCGAGTTCAACCACGCGATCCGGGGGAATGCTGTAGAAGGCGGTCGCGCGCATCGCGTTTCGCGACATGAAGGCAAATAATTTTTCCCGCCAAAGCATCATACCGAGGACTCTCGCGCTGGGGATGAGAGTTTCGGAACCCAGATAGAAGGTGACATCATCCGGGTCGATGTCGACTCCCGTAACCTCATGCAGAAGCCGCAGTCCAACGGGGACGTTCGGGATCTGCATGAAGCCGTA
>JBJKQX010000444.1:0-6966 GCA_046704965.1 Binataceae bacterium (SeqCode) | reverse complement strand
GGGTGATTGCGGCGCTCGCGGTTCAAGTCGAGGACCTTGAGCGTGTCGCCGGATGAGTACATCACCGCCCGAAAAAGACGGCGCTGGCGGCGCGCGATATCCATCAGTGTGAGCGCAACGGCCTTCGACCAGAGTTCCTTTTCGCCCATCATCGAAGAGCTGACGTCCACGCATACCACCATCGGGCCCTTGCCCTTCTGCTCGTCCTGCCGGAGGTGATACTGGAGCTCCGTGCCTTCGAGCAGTCGGCGGCGGAAGTCGCGATTCAGCGCGGGATGGTGCATCGCGACCATCTCGGCCGGGATCAGGCGGCCCAGTTCAGATCCGCGCTCGACGTCGTAAGCCTCCGCCACCCCCCGTTCCAGCGTCTTCCGCTTGAGCGCACGGGCGTCCTGCTTGAATCGTCCGACCAATCGCGCAAGCTCGCCCAGCTTGCGGTTGCCGGCAAGCCGTCTGCCCAATTCCAGCCGCTCGCCCGCGGGAAGTTTGCCGCCCTGTCCGAACTCGCGGCTGAACGAATGGCTGTCCTCAGCGGCATGATCGACCTGCTCGGCCAGCTCACCGGCTTTGAGTTGCATCCGTTTGAGCTGGCTCAGGTCGCCGTGCTTGAGCTGGGTTTCGACCTGCCGCGCCTTCTGATTAAGCCTCGCCTCGGAGACCTTGGCCGCCCGTTCGGCGGCGTCGGCAAGCTCCTGGAGCTTTTTCTTTGTCTCGTCAGGAGATTCGCGCTTCTCACCGGCTGCGGATTCCATCTCCGCCTCTGCCGCGTCGGCCATCTCCTGAATCTTTTCCAAAGCTTCCGCGCGTTGCTTGAGGTCGTCCTCCTGATGGGCCAAGTCCCACAGGTCGAGCATCTCAGACTGATTTACGAGGCGCTCCGAGCGCACCGTTTCCAGCACCTGCTCAGCCAGCACTATTGCCGCGATCGCGGCCTTGTCCTCGTCGAGCAAGGTCCTGTCCTTGAGCGCTTCAAAGGTTGGCGACGGCAACAGATGCTCAAGGATGGTCCGATTCAGGATGGTCGAACGGCGGACCGCGTCGGGCTTGAGCCAAACGATGTTGTATTTGAACAGCGAGAAGAACAGGTCCTGAAGCAGACCCTCAAAATGCGGCACCAGGCCGCTGCCCGCCTCCGCAAGTTCGACCAGCGAAGGCGCGGTAGCGCGAATCTCGCCCCATGCGTGGCGGTCGTAACTGTCGCTTTCTATCCAGGAAACGCTCTCGGCAATTCGAGGGAGATAGCGTTGACGCGGCTTGGCAGGTTTTCGCTTTCGTGCCATTTCGCGTATTAAAGCTTATCCGACCCGGCAAGGTCCGGCTATCCTCCGTCTTGCCGAATACGCAAGACTTGAACCGCGGGCCGCAGCCGGGACAAGATTGGAAGCACCATACGATGCTTCAGGCTTGTCGACGTAGCAGGTAGGAGGTTTGAAGCGACGCCGGTTGATCATGGCTTGATCATGGAGAGCGAGCATACAGCCCTTGCCGGAAGGCGGCACGCCGTCCTGATAGCGACGGTCGCGGAGTTCATCGCGAGCGCCGGCCCGGTTGGATCTCAGCAGATAGCCTTGCGCCGCAACCTTGGAATCAAGGCCGCTATGGTTCGGAACATGCTCGCCGAGCTGGAAGAAAGCGGCTATCTCCATCAGCCGCACACATCGGCAGGACGCGTCCCGACGGATAAGGCGTTTCGCTATTACGTGGACCATATGGCTGCGGAGGCCCGGATCGGCTTCGAGGACAGGACCCAGATTGAGCTTCATTACTCCGACCGCGTGCGTGACCTGGAAGCTGTTATGCGCGATACGCCACGGCTGCTTTCCCTGCTGACGGGTCAGGCGGCGCTCGTGATGGCGCCGAGGCTGGAATCGGTCGAGCTTGAGCGGGTGAATTTCGTCCACCTTAATGCCGACCAGATTCTGGCGGTATTCGTGCCCACCACCGGCGGAGTTCAGAACCAGTTCGTCAGGACCAACCGCGAGTACGGGCAGGAAGAGCTCGATCGGATGGCGCGTTATCTGAACGAATCGCTCAAGGGCCGCACGCTTGACCAGGCGCGGCGATGGATCGAGGAACAACTCCGCAAGGAGCGCGCACGCTATAACCGTTTCGTCAAAGAAGCGCTGACGCTCGGTGAGGGCGCGCTTGGCGGTAAAAGCACGCAGGCGGAGTTATACGTGGAGGGCAGCGCGCAGGCGCTCGAACAGCCTGAATTCCTCGACCCCGGCAAAGTTCGCGAATTGATTCGTGCGCTCGAAGACAAGACCGCGTTGCTTGAGCTTATCGAGCGAACCATCCGCGAACAGGGTTTGATGGTTACGATTGGGTCCGAGAACTACAACCGGAATCTGAGCGATTTCGCGATAATCGCCGCTCCCTACGCGGACGGATCGAAGCCGCTTGGAGGGCTTGCGATAGTCGGACCGGTACGGATGGATTACGAGCGGGTAATACCGCTGGTAGATTACACAGCGAAAACGCTGTCGCGGGTTCTCGCTCACTAGATACCCGGCCCCGAGGGTCGTCGGGGCGTCCCGGAGTTTCGTCAGGTAAAAGAAACGGCTCCGTAATCAGGCGGACCCGGCTCATCTGCGCCATGAAGCCGCTTGAGCAGCGTTAAACGTGGCCAAAACCGAAATATTTGGCCGCCGCCGGCTGGCGAGCCCCGATATCGTGATTACGTTTTGACGTGGAATGTGGTCGAAAATGAGCAGGAGAGACAAAAGCGAAGCTGAAAAGCAGCGCGACCACATGGACGCGGAGGTAAAAGAAACCGCTGCCGGTGGCGCTGATTTCGAACAGTCTGAGCCCGGCGAGTCCGCCGCTGTCGAAGCAGGTCAGGGCGCGACGCTGGAAGGCGAACTGGATGCCCTCAAGGCGCGGCTCGATGAAAAGGACCGGGAGATTGCGGAGCTGAAGGACAAGTATCTCCGCGCGATGGCTGACGTGGACAATATTCGCAAGCGCGTCCGCCAGCAGAGCGAGGAGACAATCAGGCTTCAGCGCGAAGGCCTGCTCCGCGATTTGCTTCCGATAATCGACAACCTGGAACGGGCGGTGGCCGCCGCTCAGGGCGGAGGCAACGGAAAACCAATTGTCGAAGGCGTCCAGATGGTGCTTGCCTCGATGCTTGACCTGCTCAGGCAGCAGGGCGTGACACCGGAAGAGTCGATAGGTCGGCGTTTCGACCCTGCCGGCCACGAGGCTATCGACCACGTTCCGAGCGAGACACATCCGCCGAACACGGTGGTCGAGGAATTCCATCGCGGCTACCGAATCGGGGAGCGGATGCTGCGTCCCGCTCGCGTGGTGGTCGCGAAGGCGGCTGAGAGCGCCGATAGCGACCCGGGCGAAAAGCCCGAGAACGAGAATTGAAAAAAGCTTAAAGGTGATTACCCATTACACAGGGGTCTGACGGATCATGGCAAAAGTAATAGGAATAGATCTTGGCACCACGAACAGCTGCGTCGCTATTATGGAAGGCGGCGACCCTGTAGTCATTGCCAATGCCGAAGGCAGCAGGACGACACCGTCCGTGGTCGCGTTTACCGATTCCGGCGAGCGTTTGGTTGGGCAGATTGCGCGACGCCAGGCGATTACCAACCCCCAGAACACCATTTTCGCGGTCAAGCGTCTGATGGGCCGGCGTTTCGAGGAGCCCGAGGTCCAGAAGGCGGTCAAGGTTCTTCCTTACAAGGTCATAAAGAACACCGACGGGGCCGCGTGGGTTGAGATTCGCGACAAGAAATACAGTGCTCCCGAGGTTTCGGCGTTTATCCTGCAGAAGATGAAGCAGACCGCCGAGGACTACCTCGGTGAGACGGTTACCGAGGCGGTCATTACGGTTCCCGCCTACTTCAACGACAACCAGCGCCAGGCCACCAAGGATGCAGGACGTATCGCGGGCCTGAACGTACTACGCATCATCAACGAGCCCACGGCGGCTTCGCTTGCCTACGGACTCGATAAGAAGAAGGACGAGAAGATTGCGGTCTTCGACCTGGGCGGTGGCACGTTCGATATCTCGATACTCGAACTCGGCGAAGGCGTGTTCGAGGTCAAGGCGACCAATGGCGACACCTTCCTGGGCGGCGAGGACTTCGACCAACGGGTAATCGATTACCTGGCTGACGAGTTCCGTAAGGACCAGGGTATCGACCTGCGCAGCGACCGGATGGCGTTGCAGCGCCTGAAGGAGGCCGCCGAGAAGGCCAAGTGCGAGCTTTCGACCGTGATGGAGACGGACATCAACCTGCCGTTCATCACTGCCGACGCCTCCGGCCCGAAGCATCTGAACATGAAGCTCACGCGCGCCAAGCTCGAGGCCCTGTGCTCCGAGCTGCTCGATCGACTTGAAGAACCGTGCAAACAGGCGCTGAAGGACGCCGGACTCAGGGCTTCGGAAATCGACGAAGTTGTCCTGGTGGGCGGCATGACCCGGATGCCTGCGGTGCAGGAGCGGGTCAAGCGTCTGTTCGGCAAGGAAGGCCACAAGGGCGTGAACCCGGACGAAGTCGTCGCAATAGGCGCGGCGATTCAGGGTGCGGTGCTCAAGGGCGAAGTAAAGGACGTCCTGCTTTTGGACGTTACTCCGCTCTCGCTCGGTATCGAAACCCTGGGTGGCGTGTTCACCAAGCTGATCGACAAGAACACGACCATCCCGACCCGCAAGAGTCAGATCTTCTCGACCGCGCAGGACAACCAGACCGCGGTTACGATTCGGGTCTTCCAGGGCGAGCGCGAGATGGCGACCGACAACAAGCTGCTCGGCCAGTTCGATCTGGTCGGAATTCCGCCGGCTCCGCGCGGTCTGCCGCAAATCGAGGTTACCTTCGATATCGACGCCAACGGTATCGTCAATGTCTCGGCCAAGGATCACGCCACCAACAAGGAGCAGTCGATCCGCATAACGGCCTCTTCGGGACTGAGCGAAGAGGAGATCAAGCGGATGGTGGGCGAGGCGGAACAGCACGCCGAGGACGACAAGACGCGCCGTCAGCTTGCAGAGGCTCACAACCGGCTCGACAACCTGATCTATACGACCGAGAAAACCCTGAAGGAGTACGGCGAACAGCTCGACGAGGCCTCGCGCAAGAATGTCGAGGAAGCGCTCGAAGCAGCCAAGGGCAAGCTCGAGTCGAAGGATCTCGACGAGATGAAGCAGGCCACCGAAGGTCTCGAAGCGGCATCGCACAAACTCGCGGAGGCGATGTACAGCAAGACGCGTCAGGAGACCGAAGCGGGCGGTGCAGCCGGAGCTGAAGCGCAGCACGACGGCGGCGGCGAAAAGGCCGCCGGCGAAGAGGGCGACAAGGGGGAAGCCGGCAAGGAAGACGTTGTCGACGCCGACTTCAAGGAAGTGAAGTAAGGAAGTCTGGCGAACGGCGGGAATTGATCCAATCGCAATCGGACTGATTTGAACCGAGCGAGCGATTGATAGCATCGGTTCCCGCCGTGGACTAGAATCGCTGCGCGATGCCGGCTCAGGTAACACACGATTTTTACGAAGAGCTCGGTCTCACCCGAGGAGCGTCCGACGACGAGCTGAAAAAGGCCTACCGCCGTCTTGCGGTAAAATTTCATCCGGACCGCAACCCGGGGAACAAGGAGGCCGAGGAACGCTTCAAGGAGATCAACGAGGCCTACCAGGTTCTCTCCGATCCCGAAAAGCGCGCCCAGTATGATCGTTTCGGCCACGCGGCTTTCCAGGGTGCCGGCGGCGGTCCGGGAGGCGGTTTCGGCGGGTTCGATTTCAGCCAGGGTTTTGAGGAAGTCTTCTCCGACATTTTCGGGGACTTCTTCGGGACCGGGCGCGGACGATCGCGCTCCCGCACCCGGCGCGGCGACGACCTTCGCTATGACATCGAGGTGGAGTTCGAGGAAGCCGCCAAGGGTACCGAGAAGGTAATCAAGTTTCAGCGCCTGACCCAGTGCGAGACCTGTAACGGGACCAGGGCCAAGGGCGGAAGCGCGAGCGTCAAGACCTGTCCGAACTGCCGGGGAACCGGACAGGTTAGAACTCAACAGGGATTCTTTTCGATCGCGACCACGTGCGCGCAATGCCGCGGCGAAGGCTCGATAATTACCGACCCGTGCCCGAAGTGTCAGGGGCAGGGGCGGGTGCGCCGCCAGGAATCGCTCTCGGTGCGGATTCCGGCGGGCGTGGACAACGGCTCGCGCCTGAAGCTGCGCGGCGAAGGCGAGGCCGGGTATGCCGGTGGCCCTCCGGGCGACCTGTACGTGGTTATTCACGTTCGCGAGCATTCGCTGTTCGCCCGGCAGGACAACAACATAATAATCGAAGTGCCGGTCAGCTTTCCGCAGGCCGCGCTGGGCGCCGAGCTCGAAGTCCCGACCCTCGAAGGCAAGGTCAAAGTCACCATTCCCGCGGGCACCCAGTCGGGCAGGATTCTTCGCCTGAAGGGCAAGGGCATCATCGACCTGCACGGCTACGGACGCGGCGACGAACTGGTCAAGATAGTCGTCGAAACGCCCAAGCGCCTCAGTGCCCGTCAGCGCGAGTTGCTTCAGGAGTTCGCGCAGCTTTCCGGCGAAGACGTAAGCCATCCGCTCTCCAAGGGCTTCGTCGACAAACTCAAGGAAATGTTCGGCTGACGGGAGATTACCCCGACCGGCTTTTGCAAACGGTTCCGCGTCGCGCGCCTCGATCCTCACGCGTCCGGAGCCGTTTTTTCATTTCCGGCCTCCGATAGACACGTGGCAGGTCCTGCCGATGCAACGGATCGACAAGCTTGAGGGGGTCGATTATCCGCGCGGAATTTCTGACGCGAAATTTTTGATTTTGCGCCTGCGCCAGACACTTGAAGCGCGTCCCGCAGTAATTACTTTTTGAGCGTAGGGAGCGAGTTCTCATCAAGGAGGTTATCGCGAATGGCTCTCCTGAATCTGATGGAAGAATTCGAACCGGGCGGCCTGCTGACCTTGCAGAGCGAGCTCGAACGTTTC
>JBJKQX010000443.1:0-2619 GCA_046704965.1 Binataceae bacterium (SeqCode) | reverse complement strand
CTCTACCCCGAGCCGATGCCCGAGCCGCCCTGGATCAACGTACATCGGTTTCTGACCTCGTTCGGCGCACCGGTTCCTGAACTTTACGCATGGTCGGCGCAGGCGCGTGCCCTGCTGGTGGAGGACGTGGGATCGATTTCGCTTCACGATGCGGCGCGTCGCCCGGGCTCGGACGCGGCTGATTTGTATCGGGAAGCGGTTCGGGAGCTGCTCCGGCTTCATCTTGAAGGGACCCGGAAACTCCGAACCTCGCAATGCGTCGCGGCAAGCGTCGCCTATGACGAAAGACTGTTTACGTGGGAGATGGAGGAGTTCCTCGAATATGCGCTCGCCGAGGTATCGCCCAAAAGCGACCCGGATTCGATACGGCGCGAGCTGCTCGAGCTGGCACGGATGCTCGGACGCCTGCCACGCGTGTTTTCCCATCGCGACTTCCACGGCCACAACCTGTTCGTCACGCACGAGGGCGGCGGCCAAATCCGCATCATCGACTTTCAGGACGCCCTGATGGCGCCCGCGGCGCAGGATCTTTCGGTGCTTATCACCACGCGCGACACCGGCGAGTTCATAACTCCACGAATCGAAAGCCGTCTGCTCGACTTTTACTATGCGTCGTTGATCCGGTCGGGAGATCCGGGGATGACCATCGACGAGTTCGTAGCGAGCTATCAGCTTTGCGTGCTGCAACACGCACTCAAGGTGATGGGACGATTCGTGTACCTTGAGCGCAGCGGCAAGAGCGGTTACACGCGCTATGTCCCGCACGCACTTGAGCAGGCGCGTCGGATGCTGGCGGTTAACGGCGACGACTTTCCGGCCCTCCGCAAGGCGCTGGTGCGGTAGAAACGGAGACGGTCGCGATGAAGGCGCTGGTTCTCGCAGCAGGGCTCGGAGAAAGAGTTCGACCACTGACCGACACGACACCCAAGCCGATGCTCGAAGTCGGCGGACGCCCGCTCATCCATTATCCCCTCCTGATGCTCAAGCGGGCAGGAATCAAGACCGTTGTCCTCAACGTGCATCATCTCGCCGGCGAGATTGAGCGGCATCTTCGCGACGGTTCGAGCCTCGGACTTGAGATCATCTATTCTCCGGAACCGGTCCTGCTCGGCACGGGAGGTCCGCTTAACGCTTTGCGTGATCTGCTCGCGGGAGAAACCTTCGTTATCGCCAACAGCGACAGCATCATCGACCTGGACGTGGCCGGGATGGCCCGGTTTCATCGCGACCGCGGCGCCTTGGCGACCCTTGCGTTGCGACGCCCGGACAATCCCGACGCTTACAGCCGGGTCGAGGTTGACGACGAATCGCGGGTCCGGCGCATGAGGCTTCTGAAAGGCCGCCAACCCGTGAGCTTCGACGATTATCCGCCGGAACTGAAAGACGCCCGCTCGGCGTCGCTCACGCCGTACATGTATTGCGGCGTGATGATGGCCGAGCCGGAAACCCTTGCGCTCGCACCGAAGTCACCGCCGTGGAATCTGATGTCAGGGCTGGTCGCTCCGATGGTGGCCGACGGTCTTCCGGTTTTCGGCTTCACCCACGACGGATTTTTCCGCACGGTGGACGACCTGAAAGGTTATCGTGCGCTGGCTTCTGAGTTTGCGACGTCTCCGCCCAAGCTTGCCTATATAGGGGAATAAATCGTCCTGCCAATACGGCGCCGGCGACCCGGCGGTCGCGCCCCGAACTTAAGGCTTCGGTGTCTAATCGTCAGATTTCAAAGGCTTCCCGGAGTTCATTCCCGGCCATCCCGCCACTCGTGAGCGAGAGGCGCAGCGAGCCGAGCCTCTTCACCCCCGCGATTCCGGCCAGAAAGCATACCGCGTTGATGACCACGACCAGCCAGAACAGCGCCCAACAGAACACGCTCGCTACCCATGCGGTTTCCGCAAGGCAAAACGCGGAAAGCCACGCGCCGAGCGGCGAACCGATCATGCCGAAAACGTGCAGCAGGACGCGCGCCCATCGCGGCGCCGCCAGATAATCGCCGTAGCGCATCTTGAAGCGCGGCTCGACGGCGTACAGGTAGGCGTATTCGTAATCGACGCCCACGATGTAGCCGACCGCCATCTTGATAAGCGGCTCAAAAGTGACCGTCCAGAACAGACCCGCCAGTATTCCGAAAATATTCGAGCCACTTCGAATAGCGAGGATCAGGAAAATCCCGCCCATCAGTGCGCCGAGGCTTTCCAGCACGAGTCCCGCGCCTATGGGCAGTGTGCGGCGGCCGTTTCGCAGATGGAGCTTGCGGCTGACACGTGAGATGTCTTCAGCCAGTGGAGCCCGTTCCGGGAGCGGCAAACCACGCGCAGCCTCGACCACGACCTCCCACGGGCCGGGACGATAGTGCCCTTCGTCTACCGCGCGCTCTATCTCGATGACACGGGCGCGGACATCCTCACGCGCCGAAGCGATCGTTTGCATTCGCCCGTTCCCCTTTGCGCGCGCGCCCTATAGCCCTGCGAGCGCGGCGACAAGGAAGGCCAGGATCGAGAGGATGCCTACCTCGAGTTGCAACCGTACGCTCAGGAAATGAACGGTGTGGAGCTTCGCATGATCGGTTTCCGCCCACGCCATCCTGGTCTCCTTGATTGCGCGGGGCGCTGTCACGAGCAC
>JBJKQX010000442.1:0-7293 GCA_046704965.1 Binataceae bacterium (SeqCode) | reverse complement strand
CTTCCCTACACGCACTTCTTTTCGTTCTTTCTTCCGCCGGGCTTGCCGCCGCGATGGCTTCAGCCGCATCTCGAACTCTTTGCGTCGAAAGTCATCCCGGCGTTTGCGTGAACGAGAGAAGGAGTGACCGAGTGAAGCAATGAAAAGGTCGCGCACAGGCGGCGCAGAAGGCGAGGCACACGATGGCGGCGAGTGATCCCCCCCGCGGTCCGAAGTCGCGCGACGCTGGGGGCGGTAAAGCGCGGGGGCCCCGCGAACCGCGCGAGCGCCCGCTGCCGAATTTTTTTCATCGACTCAGCCCGCGGCTTCAGGTCTGCTATCTGAAAAGCGACTCCATCGGACGCTTCGAATTCGAGGTAAGTGCTCAGGCGATCGAGCGGACCGAACGGCTGATTGCCTCGCTCGGCTCAAATAGTTTGGCGAAGACCGAGCGATGCGCGAACGAGCTTGCGGCGGAGCTGTGTCGGCTATGCCGGGTTCCGCCCGTGCCGGTCGTAGTGCGGGGCGTGCGACCTCATAATGCGCGGGGCGAACTGCACGGACTCTTCCGGGTAGAGCCGCCGCAGGGAATCGTACTCTGGATGCGAACGGCGCAGCGTCACGACGTTGTAAAGCCGCGGACTTTTCTGCGAACGCTTCTGCACGAGGTCTGTCACTACCTGGATTACCGGCTTCTTAAGCTTGAAGACTCGTTCCATACGATGGGTTTCTTCAGGCGCGAATCGTTCCTGGTGCGGGCGGTCAGTCCGCCTGCGCGGAAATCTGCATCAACGGATTGATCTATTCGTCCGCGCGAGCGCGGATCACTTCACGACCAGAACCGGAACCTCGGCGAGATCGATTACCCGCTGCGTGACGCTGCCCATCAGGACGCGGCGCGGACCGCGACGACCGACCTTGCCCATCACGATCAGGTCGACCTTCTCCCTCCGGGCTACGTCGAGCAGTACCTCGTGCGGAGTCCCATGCTCGACCGCGGTGGACGCTTTGGCCTTGTGCTCGGCGAGGTTCCGAATCTCCTGCAGGTATTTCTGTGCGTCGGCCGCGAGAGTGTCGCGCGCGTCCTGCTCGCTCTTGCCCAGAGAGCGGCAGAACTCCCTGAGCACGTCTTCATCGACCACGTGCACCGCGAGCAATTCCGCGCCGCCGTAGTGATTGGCGATCTCGATCGCCATCTCCGCCGCGCGCATCGACGGCTCCGAGCCGTCGGTTGCGACCAGTATCTTGCGGAAGGGATGTTTCATTCCTGGCCCTCCCGGCGGGCCTGTACGCGTTTGAGCTGAAAGAGCGCCTCGCGCTCCCGCTCCTCAAGCCCGCTCTCCATATAGCTGACAGTTTCCTGATACTGCGGAATCAAAAGGTTCTGCAGCGCGTTGACCCGTTTCTGGGTCTTGCGCAATTCAACCGCGAGCCGCCGAAACGCGATTTCCAGTTCGGCCTGTTCGACCAGACGCCGCATCGCCGAAAGAAATCTCTCGCGTGCGACGTCGAGTTCGAGAGAAGTGTCGAGCAATCCCCACGGAGGCGTGCCTTCACCCGGTTCCCAGTTCAGAAGCGGCAGCACGATTCCGAACAGGCTTCGCTCCTGGGTCGATATTTCGGCGGGCGGCGGCGCGGCGAGCGCGGCGCGTGCGACCTGCTCGCGACCGAGCCCAATACATGCCGCGGCAAGCTCGGCATAAGCCTCGGTAAGTGCGGTTTCCGCTTCCGCGCGCGATCGGCGCAGGTCTTCCAGATGGCTGAACAGTTCGCGCAGAATTATTTCGCGCTTCTCGTCGAGAAGCTGGCGACCTTCCTGCGCAAGCCCCAGGTCTTCCTTGAGCTGGAGCAGGTTGGCCTTGGTGGTTGGCAGCGCAAGCCGTGCCATACGAAACCTACTTCAGATGCGCAGCGATCTCCTCTTCGCTGACGCGTGTCAGATCGGCGGTCGGGACAAGCTTCAGCATTTCCCATCCGCGGTCGAGCGTCTGGTCGATCGATCGGTCCTCTTCATCTCCCTGCCCGACGAAATCTTCTTCAAAGCGGCGCCCGAACTCGAGATATTTCTTGTCGCGTCCTGACAGCTCTTCCTCTCCGATTATCGCCGCGAGCATCCGGATACGTCGCGTGTAGGCATACGCACTATAAAGCTGATTCGAAAGATGGGCGTGGTCGTCGCGGGTACGATCGGCGCCGATTCCGTCGCCCATCAGCCGCGAGAGCGAGGGCAGCACGTTGATCGGCGGGTAGACGCCCTTGCGTTCGAGTTCGCGCTCAAGCACCATCTGCCCTTCCGTGATGTAACCCGTCAGGTCCGGAATCGGATGGGTTATATCGTCATTGGGCATCGTCAGAATCGGCATCTGGGTAATCGACCCCTCGCGATCGCTGATTCGTCCGGCGCGCTCGTAAAGCGAGGCAAGGTCGCTGTAGAGGTAGCCGGGAAATCCCTTGCGGCTGGGCACTTCGCCCTTGGCCGAAGCGACTTCGCGGAGCGCCTCGCAATACTGAGTCATATCGGTCATCACGGCCAACACGTGCATCCCGCAGTCGAACGCGAGGTACTCGGCGAGAGTCAACGCACTGCGCGGCGTGATAAGCCTCTCGACGGCCGGGTCGTCCGCGAAGTTGACGAACATCGCAACTCTGCCCAGCGCTCCGCTTTCTTCAACGCTGCGACGGAACATATCGGCAACGTCGCGGCTCGCCCCCATGATCGCAAAAATAACGGCGAAGCCGGCACGCTCGCGCGGGACCTGCGCCTGGCGAACGATCTGCGCGGCAAGCCGATTGTGCGGCATCCCGCTCGCGGAAAAGATGGGCAGCTTCTGGCCGCGCACGAGAGTGTTCATCCCGTCGATAGCCGATATTCCGGTCTGGAGAAAATCGCGCGGATACGCCCGCACGGCAGGATTGATAGGCGCGCCGTTAACGTTGCGCCATTCGCGCCCGAGCGGCTCCGGACCGCCGTCGAGCGGGCGCGCAAAACTGTCGAAGGTACGGCCGAGCATTTCTTCGGCAACCGGCACTTCAAGCCCGTGGCCAAGAACCCGCACTCGCGTGCGTGACGGCGAAAGCCCCTCGGTGCCTTCGTAGACCTCGATCGCGACCGATTCCGGACTTGCGACCAGCACCCGTCCGGGGCGCACGCGCGAGTCGGCGCCAATCACCTCGACCATGTCGCCGTAAGCAATTCCGCGCCCGCCTTCGAGAAACACCAGCGCGCCCGACACGCTCTTTAGCCCCACGCGGAATTTTCCCGTTTCGTGCCTCACGACACTCTCCGAAAGTCGCGATAAAGCGCGTCCATCTGCTCGTCGATCCTTCGCCCGAGTTCCTGGAACTGCTCCAGCTTGTCGTTGGGAATCTTTCCCTTCGCGCGCACGATCTCCTCGCGCACAGGCATCTCACGCACCCGATGGATCGGGGCGCCCTTTTTGACAACCTCGTCGGCGCGCCTTACGAAATGGAGCACCGTGCCCAGCAGGGCAAGCTGCTTCTCGGGCTGACAGAAGGTGTCAACCGGGTCGGTCGCGTTCTGCTGGAGGCATGCTTCCTGAAGCAGACGCGCGCCTTCGATTATCAGACGCTGCTCGTCGGGAAGTGCGTCCTCGCCGATAAGCCGGACGATGCGCTGGAGACGACTGTCCTCCTGGAGCAGGCGCATCGCCTCGTCACGCAGGCGGCGCCATCCCGCCTCATACTTGTGCTCCCACCATTCGGCCACTTCGTCCAGATAGCCACTGTAGCTTTCCAGATAGTTAATTGCGGGAAAGTAGCGCGCGGCGGCCAATTCCTTGTCGAGCGCCCAAAAGCATCGAGTGAAACGCTTGGTATGCTGCGTAACAGGCTCCGAAAAATCGCCACCCGCAGGCGACACCGCGCCTATCACGGTGACCGAACCCGTCGAGCCACCAAGAGTCTCCACATGTCCCGCACGTTCGTAGAACTGGGCGAGACGCGCGGCGAGATAGGCGGGAAATCCCTCCTCGGCGGGCATTTCCTCGAGCCGCCCGGAGACCTCGCGCAGCGCTTCCGCCCATCGGGAAGTCGAGTCCGCCATCAGCGCGACGTCATAACCCATGTCGCGGTAGTACTCGGCGAGCGTGATACCCGTATAGATACTCGCCTCGCGCGCCGCGACCGGCATATTGGACGTGTTACCGATGAGAACCGTCTTCTCCATCAGCGGGCGGCCACTGCGCGGGTCTGCCAGTTCAGGAAACACGAGCAGGACGTCGGCCATCTCATTTCCGCGCTCGCCGCATCCGACGAACACGATAATGTCGGCGATCGCCCACTTGGAGAGCTGATGCTGCGTGACTGTTTTTCCGGTGCCGAATCCGCCGGGGATTGCGGCAGTTCCGCCTCGGGCGAGCGGAAAGAAGAGATCGAAGATGCGCTGACCGGTTATCAGCGGCGTCACCGGACGCAGATGGCGCCGGTACGGACGCGAGCGTTTCACCGGCCATCGCTGCGCCATCGTAAGGCTGACTTCGTCGCCGTTATCTTTGCGGCGAAGCTTCGCGATCACTTCCGTGACAGTGTAATCCCCCTCTTCGACGACGCTCGTCAATTCGCCGTCGATTTCGGGCGGCACGAGCACGCGATGCTCTATCACGGAAGTTTCCTGCACCGTTCCGAGTATTTCGCCGGCGGCAACCTTTTCACCCGCGCGCTTGCGCGGGACAAAATGCCATCGTTTGTTCGTATCGAGCGAAGTCGCCTTGGTCCCGCGCGCAATATACGGGCCGGCCTTCTGAAGCTCCCGCAACGGACGCTGGATTCCGTCGAACACGCTCCCCAGCAGACCCGGTCCAAGCGTGACGAACATCGGAAGGCCAGTCGCAAATATGGGCCCTCCCGGACCCAATCCCTCCGTTTCTTCGTAGACCTGAACAAGCGCCTGACGGCCCGAGACCCCGATGACCTCGCCGATGAGCCGGTCGTCACCGACCTCCAGCTGCTCGCCCATGAAGACGGCGTGCTCGACTTCGGCTTTGACCACAGGACCGCTCACCCACACCGTGGTTCCCACGGGTTTGCGCTCCGAGTCGTGACCGTCCGCAGGCTGTCTCAGGACTTGCGCCACTGTTGCTCGGCTCCCAAAAGCCACTCTGCCACCAAGGGCCTCAGAAGCGGCCGCTCGCGCTCGACTATCGCGGTGAAGCTGTTGTCGTAATACGCACGCCGGTCCTTCTGCCACACGACACATCCGCCGCGCACGTCGGGATCGGCCGCGATTTCCACTCGCCCCGCGTCATTCAAAACGCGCTCGACGGTCGCCTTGTCTTCGGGCGCGACCAGGACCAGGAAGCTGTCCCCGTCCAGTGAATCGAAGGCCTCACGCGCAAGGTCGGTCAGCAGGTGCGAATAGGAATCGCCCTTTCGCAGTTCTTCGAGTCCTTTCGAAGCATCCGCGAAGACTGCCTCGATCAACTCTTCGCGCGCATTGAGAAATCGTCGTCGCGCGTCGAATCGGGCGAGCGCCAGCTCAGTCGCGGTTTCCTTGCGGACGCGTTCCATTTCTTCGCGGCTTGCGCCGGCGCGACTCTCAAGGGCCTCCGCTTCGGCCTGTGCGACGATACGTTCCGCTTCGACCTTCGCGGATTCACGCGTTTTGGCGGCCTCTTCCTCCGCCTGCGCCACAATAGCGCTCGCGAGTACGTCGGCGCTGGGTGCGCCTCTTGCCATTCTGTCAGCCATCGCGCTCTACAACTTTATTCCCAACGCAGAAAGCAGCAGTGCCTCCTCGTCGGTCCCTCGTTCCATTCGTCCGCCGATTCCCGGTATGACCTGAATCAGCGCGCCCGCGAGCACGGCGTTTCGTATCTGCGGTCTTATCCACTGCGCCACCCGTTCCGTCACCAGAAGAAGCGGCTGCTGTTCGGCCGCAAGCGCCTTCTCCAACTGATGGCGCGCTGCATCGGCTCCGGCCGGCGTCACGCCTTTGACGCCTATCAACCGGAATCCGATCACGACTTCTTCTTCACCGATAACGAACGGGCGCATATCAAATCATGCCCAATATCATCACCGACACGATAAGGCCGTAGATCGCAATTCCCTCGGCCAGACCTACGAATATGAGCGCCCGCGGAGCTACTTCGGGGCGTTCTCCCACCACGCCCATCGCGGCCGAGCCGACCATCCCGACCGCTATGCCGCCGGCGATGGTACTCATGCCGACCGAGGCGGCCGCCGCGATGAACCCCCATTTCATGACCTCGGGCGACGCCGCACCGGCCCGCGCTGCAGCCTGCTGCGCGAACAGGACGAGCGGGAGCAGCATTACTATCGCAATAACGAACAGCACGATGCCCGCAAGCTTCATCCAGGTTTGGACCCGACGCATGTTTCCTCCTAACTATACTCGAAGCGGCCGGAACTCCTCTCCACCACCTTTGAAGAATTTTCCGAACAACTCATAGTATTCCAGACGAATAGCCTGAATCGACGCCATCATACCCTCGAGCACTATTATAAAGATGTTGCCCAATACGAGCGTAAGCCAATACCACACACCACCTCCGGCAAGCCGGGAGAGTGACTCTGCCAGTGCGAATACCGCGATGAACAGACCAACGTGAGCCAGGGCGAAAGCCGCAATCCGGATAAACGAGACAGTATTGGCAAGATATGAAAGGAACGCGTCTCCCAGACCCACCAGCGACTCGACCAGCAGCACCGGCATACGAGACCATGGAACAGCCTCTCCACGCTTGCGGGTGAAGATTTCCTCTATCGGCCGGTGAAACAGAATGCTCAGAGCGGGTAGCCCGATAAGAAGTGCCAGGAGCCATCCCTCAATGCCCGCCTCGCCGGTCGAGACGAAGCGGCTTCCCACCGCAAGGCACACCCAGTACATGAAGGCACCCACCAGTCCGCGCTCGCCGAAGATCGCGGTGCCGGTCTCATGCGCGCGCAGGCTGTTAATCACATTGAGTATCAAACTGATACTTATCAGGATCGCTCCAAAGGCTATGGATACGAATATCGCATGCGTAACCCTTTGCATCGGATTGAACCATAGTGCCGGAATTACGTTCTCCAATCCGAACACGCTTCCGTACAGACATCCGAATACGATCGACGCAATCCCGCATTCGATTAGCAGGATACCAAGATCAGCGTACCGATAGGATGTTCTGAATACGATGTAGCCGGCGATTGCAAGCACGAACCCCTGCCCCACGTCTCCGAACATCACGCCAAACATGATGAGGAAGCTGATCGCCAGAAAAGCCGTCGGTTCAACCTCGCCGTAACGCGGCACGCCGTAGGCCGCCGTGATTCTCTCGAACGGCTTCAGAA
>JBJKQX010000441.1:0-3663 GCA_046704965.1 Binataceae bacterium (SeqCode) | reverse complement strand
TACGGGAATCTTGCGCGCCGACTGACGCGATGGTTCCGTTCGGAGCCGCTCATACTGGAACTCTCCGAAGTGGAATCCGAACGTCTGCGCGAAATCCTGAGGAACGACGACGGTGAGCAACCCCACGACTCGTCGACCTCCCGGGCTCTCCTTGTAGCCGCTCTAATCGTCTCGTTGCTGGCGGCTGTTGCGGTCACGTTTGTAATACTCGGAGTAATTCCATGACCATAGTCCAATATGTAAGCCGGGCAAACTCATATTAATCTCGCTGGCTATCCAGCTTTGGCCGATAAACTAATCACGTCCATCGCGCAAACTTCAAAGCAAAAGGATGTTCCTATTATGCGAACAAAAGCATTCCGTGCTCTGTCCATTATAGCTTGTATGGTCATGCTCGCAGGACTATTCGCCCCGCAGGCGTACGCCGGCGGTACTCCGATTGGCAACTGGGAAGGGACAGTTGCAGACGGACACCGCAACGTAGTCGTCAATCTGAGCGTTAAGAAACTACAGCTCGGTGATCCTAGTGGTACGATGCGGTGGGGCACCCCGCGTACCTGCTCACTGGAAACGGAGTACGCCGGGATGCGCGGCTCCAAATATACTTTTAACATCTCCGGAAGCAACGGAGGATGGTGCGACCTCTATCGTGACGGAACCCTGTCTCTGCAGATGGCTTCGTCCGACGCTCTGACCTTCGATCTCCTGAACAAACAAGGGGCCAATGCCGTCGACGGAAGCCTGACTCCCTCGGCGGCCAAGGCTCTAAGAGCCACCACCGGCCGCCGCGTGACCGACAGAAAGGCACTGATCGTGCGGGGTGTGAACGGGGCAAGCTGCGATGCGAATGGTCTGGCGCAGGGCAGCGATCCGAAGGTCAAGCCGGATCAGGATGTCCAGAACCTTTCGGTGAATTGCGATCCCGAAGGCGGAAATGTGCAACAAGTCCGTAAAGGCTTGCCTCAGGCGCACGTATGCTGGACGAAGCTGGAAGACCTCGAAGCACGGAATGCGGACGTCATGGTTCAAACCGATCCGTTGGAAGACAATCCGCAACACTGTCTTGTGCGCGATATTACTCCCAACCAGATGGTGAAGGCTTTGCACTATCGCGGTTGATGCTCCGGAGTGAGCATATGCGATTCGACCGAATACAATTGATAACTAACGGTGAGTACTTATGGGATGGGATCTGGTAGTCGCTAAAAAGGTAGCCGCCGCATTCATTAGCAAGATGGTTGAGATGGACTTCGAGGCGTCATATGACGGTGTGGCGATAACCAACGAGATCGTCGTCGAAACAGACGCTTCGAGTGTTAATGCAATCGGCACCATAACTGAAAAGGGATGGGGGCTTGAAGTCAGCGATCTGTTTACGCAACTGGTGACTAACAACGCGGCCATATCGTTCGTGCTCGGGCACGAGCTGTCGCATTTTTTTTCGGGCCAGTTGGTCAAAAGGATGGGTTGGAGTCATCTGGAGGGAGAGGGCAACGAAATCCTCCCCGACCTGCTGTCGGCCTACGTGTTAGTGCAGATGGGCAATTCGTGGGATGCCATAATCAATGGAGTAAAGGAAGAACAGACGAATGTATTCAACTCACTGGCTAACGATTCACATTCAGGACAACATCCGGTTGCCAGTGACAGGATTGGCTATCTACTGAAATTCAAGGAACGCGTGGAAGACGGAGCATCTTTGGTCGACGCGGCAAAGATAATTCTTGCGCCGTGGAAGGGAGAGTAGAAGCTGTCCGGGAATCAGATGACATTTGCGCCGATACCTCCGGATTTGCATTTACACAAATGAGGAAGACAGATGGCTGAGCGCGAGTTGCGTATCGGCGATCGCGGGCCCGAGGTCGGACTTGCTCAGGACCTGATGAACAGGGTCGGGATGCTGCTCGAGGACGACGGTATCTTCGGCGCCGGTACTGAGGCCGCGGTGCGCGACGTCCAGCATCTGGGCAATTTGCCGGTGACTGGACTCGTCGATGATTCCACGTGGGCGTGGTTGCGCACGCAACCTGAGCCCTCGCCCGTCATAGCTACCAAAGCCGTTACCTTTATCGTTCGGGCTGAAGTTGGCAGCCGGTCCTATTACGACGCGCGCGCCTCGCGTCCCACTTTTCCCGGTGGCCAGAGCGGTATAACCATCGGCGTCGGATACGACCTGCGCTTCCAGAGCGCCGCGGGATTCAGGAGCGACTGGAGTTCCGTTCTGACTAGGTCGCAATTCGACGCCTTGCTGCCGTTCGTTGGCCGCCAGGGCAGCGATGAATTGGCTCGCCTGCTCGGCGAAATCGCCATCCCGTGGCGCGATGCGTGGCTGGTGTTCATCAAGCATATACTTCCGACCTACGTCACGCGTACGCGCAGCGCTTTCCCGGGTTTCGACAGCCTGAACCGGCTATGCCGCGGGGTTCTGGTGAGCCTTGTGTACAATCGGGGGACGGCGATGGAAGGTGACAGCCGCAGGGAAATGCGCGATATCCGGGCCGATGTCGAAAGTGGCAACCTTGATGCGATTCCGGATGAGATACTAGCCATGAAGCGGTTATGGCCGGGGAACCGCGGCCTGCAGCTTCGGCGCGATCAAGAAGCTGCCCTTTTCCGTGACGGACTGGCAATTTCCAGTTAGCCGGCGCATCGCTGGCGCTTGGTGCGTCGTGTTTAATCGTCTTGAGGTCAGAGCGGTCCTCGGGATGTCCTGATGGCAAAAGAACCACAACCGCCCGAAGGACTTGGCGCCCTCTCGGATGGGTTCCTGCAATCGAGGGGGCGCTTGGCGTTTGGCCATGTCCTCTCGTCTCATCCGTAATCAATCTTCGGGCTGCGTTGCCGGTCCGTGGTAACGCAATCCCCGCCCGTGTGTACCATTCCAGCCTGAATCAGTATGCTGCTATGCTTTGACGCGACGGCGGACGGCTCGCAACCCGGCCGCTCTCTGCCGCGAACGGTCAATATCGAAACCGGAATATGCTTACGGACGCGCCATGTCACAGGTGAAAATTCTTCTCGACGAATCGGAAATACCGCAGCATTGGTACAACGTTGTGGCGGACATGCCCAACCCTCCGGCTCCGCCGCTGGGCCCCGACGGCAAACCCGTCACGCCCGACGCGCTTGCCGGCATCTTTCCCGCCGCGATCATCGAGCAGGAAGTCTCGGGCGAGCGATGGATTCCTATCCCCGAGCCGGTTCGCGAGATTTATCGCCAATGGCGCCCGTCGCCGCTTTATCGCGCACGCCGTCTCGAAGAGGCGCTCGGCACTCCCGCAAAAATCTATTACAAGTACGAGGGCGTAAGCCCCGCCGGCTCACACAAGCCCAACACCTCCGTCGCGCAGGCCTATTACAACCGCCTCGAAGGCGTCCGCCGTCTCACCACCGAGACGGGAGCTGGCCAATGGGGCTCCGCGCTTTCGCTGGCGGGCAGGATGTTCGGTATCGAGGTGTGCGTCTATATGGTGCGCGTCAGCTACGAGCAGAAGCCGTTTCGCCGCTCGATGATCGAGACGTGGGGAGCAGAGGTCGTCCCGAGTCCCAGCACCCGCACCAAATCCGGACGCGACGTTCTCGCCGCGCATCCCGACTCGGCCGGCTCACTCGGCATCGCGATTTCCGAAGCGGTCGAAGAGGCCGCCTCGCGCAAGGATACCA
>JBJKQX010000440.1:0-3076 GCA_046704965.1 Binataceae bacterium (SeqCode) | reverse complement strand
TTCCGCGCCTGACGGGCCAAGCGGGGCAAGATCGATTCGCTCGGTCCGCTCGCCGCGGTTGAGAATCAGATGAATCGAGCCGTCGGGAAGTGATTTCGAGAGGATTTTCATCGCGGAGGATTCAATTTCGACGTCGAGCGGTGGCTCGTCCCGCGAGGCGTTGTCGACTTCGACGCCGATGCGCGCGACGTCCTGAAAGAGCAGGGCGCTCTCGCGGTCGAGAAGACTCATGTCGTCGGAGATGAGCAACATCCCGCCCGACGCCGCAATCGTCGCGGCGAGCGAATGCCGCTCCTCGTCGGAAAGTTGCGTGTCCTTTGCCCGCAGCATCAGGCAGTCCGGATCGTTGAGCCAGAGGCGGCGATGCATAAAGCTGCGCGCGATGACAGCGTCGAGAGCCTGCGCCGTGCCCGGAACACCGTTGCCGTGTGGCGCGCGAGATTCCCAATACGGCGCAACGTCTTCGCCGATTCGCATCCCGTCCACGATTCCGACGGCCTGACCTAGAGGGCATCCGCATCCGAGAAGAAATGCGTTCTCGCCCGCTCCCCGCCGTATCGCTTCCAGACCCCGTCTCAACGTTTCCGAACGCGTTAGATCCTGCTGGCTGCGAATTCCTTCGGCTGCCGCCGCGTAAAGAAAATCGAGCTTCAGATAATCGTAGCCGTAATCGTGGACCAGAGTTTCGTAGAGATGTTCCAGATGCTCGACGAAGCCCGGGTGCGACGGGTCGAGCGCGTAAGCAAACTTGTCGTCGCCGACGGTCCAGTCGGGATTGCGCGCGGCACGAATCGGTTCGCCCGAGTCGGGATGCGTGATGAACCACTCGGGATGCTCGCGCATCAGGCGCGACTCGCGACTGGCGAGAAACGGCGCGGTCCATAGTCCGGCCGTAAAACCGGCGTCGCGGATTTCGTTGGCAAGTCTTTTGAGACCGCTCGGAAATTTTGCGTTGGTCAAGTCCCAGTCGCCGAGCGCCGACTGATAGCCGTCGTCCAGTTGCACAACGTCGATTGGGTACTCGGCGCGCATCGCGGCCAGCGCGCGCACATTCGCGAGCATCGCGTCTTCACTTATGCGGTGGAAGTAATGGTACCAGGAGCACCATCCGCGCTGGTACGGCGCGCGTGTCCGCGCATCCATCGCGGCGCCGAGGACTTCGGCCCATCGCGACGCGATCGCGAATACGCTCTTTGCGGAGCGCATCCACAAAAGCGGATCCAGATCTCTCGTATCACCCGGGGCGAGAGTCACGCCGTCCAGGATAGCGCGCGCGACCACCCGCTCAGGCGAGCGCACGTTGATTGCGCCGAAATGAATGGCGGCGCCGACAAATCCCACCAGCACGCGCTCTGCGGATTCGCTGCTTTCGACTACGGTGAAAAGCTCCGAGGTCGACGCTTCGGGCGCGTCGGCGGGGCGAATCGCTTCACTGCGATGCGACAGGCCGCCCGGCGCCGCATGCGCGTTGTCTTTGCGTTCGACGGGAGCGGCCGGGACAATCGCGGAGCCACTCCACGACTGATAACCGTGCTTGAAGAATCGCGCGGGTGCGTTTGCCGGGAATCCGGTTGGTAATTCGAATCGTGCCTCGTGAAGGCGCACCGGCTCGTCGCCGTGATTCGAAACCGATCCACGGATAGTGGTCTCGCCGTTTGCCTCCGAGACCTCCGCCGAATACTCGATTTCCCGTTGTCGCGCATGCGTGTCTCGCCCCGTGAGGACGAGTGAGTGTGGCCGTCCCTGTGAATCGGAAAAACGAAGTTCAATTCGTGTCGGATTCATCGAAACGGAAAAGCCAGGATCACTGATGACATCACGTCGGGTCCCGGACGCCTAGTGAACGGGTTACCAGATTACAACGATTAGTACGCTCAAGCGGTCCCGATGCATAGAGGAGATCCATGGCTTTACCGTCTCTGGTCGTCCGCGTTCGCGGCGTGCGCGCGCTTGCGCATCCCGAGAACTCTCTCCGATAATCGTCCCGTGGCAGACAGACCCAGCAAGACGAAAGAGCAGAGCGATGCGAACGCCGATCGCGTGGCGGCGCTTCGGGCGATTCCACCGGTGGACGAGTGCCTGCGCAGATGTGCCGAGCGTCCCTCGCTCGAAAAGTTCTCGCACAATTACCTGAAGGCGATCGTGAGCCGGGTGCAGGAGGCGACGCGTGAGGCCGTGCTGGCCGGAGATCGCCCGCTGCCTGGAGATCGCATAACACTGACCGACGCGATCCTGGACGAAGCCGAAGAGGCTATTGCCGCCGATCGGCCCGCACTGCGCGCCGTCGTAAACGCAACCGGAGTCGTCCTGCATACCAATCTGGGGCGGGCGCTGTTGGCCGAGCAGGCAATCGAGGCGATAGAGCAGGCAGCGCGTTCTGCGGTGAATCTTGAATACGACCTCGCCGAGGGCGGCCGTGGCGAGCGCGACTCGGTGGTCGAGGATGAATTGCGCGCGCTTACCGGTGCCGAGGCCGCGACCGTGGTCAACAACAATGCGGCAGCCGTGCTGCTTGCGCTCAATTCGCTGGCACGCGGAAAGGAAGTGGTGGTTTCGCGGGGCGAGTTGATCGAGATCGGCGGATCGTTCCGACTGCCGGACGTGATGGAACGAAGCGGCGCCATTCTCAGGGAAGTCGGCACGACCAATCGGACCCACGCGCGCGATTACGAGGCGGCGATAGGACCCGACACCGCGCTGCTCCTCAAGGTGCATCCATCCAATTATCGGATTGTCGGGTTCACGAGCGATGTATCGCTTGGCGAGCTGGTCGAAATCGGGCGCAGGCACGCAGTCCCGGTGCTTGAGGACCTGGGATCGGGAGCACTGATGGATTTGAGTTCCTACGGACTCGCGCGCGAGCCCGTTGTGGCGGCGCGAATCGCAGCAGGTGCCGACCTTGTCACGTTCTCCGGAGACAAATTGCTCGGCGGGCCGCAATGCGGCGTCGTGGTCGGCAGGCGCGAACTGGTCGCGAAGCTCAGGGCGAATCCGCTAAAGCGGGCGGTCCGATGCGGCAAGCTGACGCTCGCGGCGCTGGAGGCAACGCTTCGCATATACATGCGCTCGGCAGAGC
>JBJKQX010000439.1:0-7177 GCA_046704965.1 Binataceae bacterium (SeqCode) | reverse complement strand
AGATATTCCGTGAAGAGTGGGAGTGCCTGTTCCGATTCCATGATCGAAACTCTGCCAAATCGAAGCCGTTACCCCAAGCTCTGGGTGTGGCAAATCTGCGGCCTGATCAGAGCATCTTCCGAGGATGACAGTTCCGACAGTTCTTCTTAGGTTAGGGCATCCGGATATCTCTGCCGGACCAGTGCGCGGCCCTGGCAGAGATGATCGGAGACGGAATCACTTCAGTGTGCGGACCGAGAAGCCACGGTCGTTCGAGCAGAGCAGCGAGCGTTTGCCGTCGAGCGAGGTTTCCAGCACCACCTCGCGTCCCCACAGCCGCTGCAGATAAGCCATGGTTTTTTCGCCGTAGTCCAGCTGCAGGTCGCGACCGTCGTGATAATGCTTCAGGTACAGAGTGCGGTTCTGGCCGAAATCGCCGTCTTCGACCTTGATTATCGGGAGTGAATTGGCGCCGACGCTTCTGATAAGCGTGTCCTTGACCTTGCGCCATCCCTCCTCGTCCGAGACCTTGCTCACGACGTATTCGTCGCCCTGCTGCTCGTACTCGAACAGGTCCATTTCGCGCATCAGTTCCTCGGTCAGGTAACGACGGATGAATGATGCGTCGCGCTCGACTTCGCGCACCTGAAAGAGTTTCTCTTCTCCCGGCATGTCGGGGGTGCCGTCGCGCTTTATCTCTTCGCGAGTCGGATTCGTCCAGCGGCGGTAGATGTCCTCCCAGATGTTGAAGCCGAGATGGTAGGGATTTATCTGCCCCGGGATGGGCCGGATGACCTGGTTGTGTCGAACTATAAATTCCAGATGGAGGCCCTGTTCGAGCTCAAGCGACTCCATGATGCGATGGTGCCAGTAGCTGGCCCATCCTTCGTTCATGATCTTCGTCTCCATCATCGGCAGGAAGTACTTGGCTTCTTCGTCAACGATGGTGAGCAGGTCCTTTTCCCATTCGGCAAGGTACGGGTTGTGGTCGCGGATGAAGAGAAGCACGTCATCGTCCGGTTCGAGCGGGACCTTGTGGATCTCAGGTTCCTTGAACTCCGGGCGGGCGTGGATCTTTTTGAAAGGATCGTGGCGCGGCCTCGCCGCTTCGACCGCGCGCTCAATCTGTTCGGCGCGGCTCAGCTTGCGGATGGCGAGGTTGCGCTGACATTGCCATTCGAGCGCACGGGCTGCGTCCAGCACACGCTCGACGCTTTCGAGGCCGATTGAAGGGTCCTCGATATAACGGCGCACGCGCAACGCGTGGGCCTTGAAGGTCTCGATTGTGAGCTCGGCACGGGTGGTGCGGTAGGTGAAATTGTTCTTGAAGAAGTCGTTGTGCCCGTAAACGTGAGCGATCGTCAGTATCTGCAGGAGCAGGGTATTGTCCCGCATCAGATAGGCGATTGCGGGATTCGAGTTGATAACCATTTCGTACGGGAGCCCGCTCACTCCGTGGTCGTAGAGGGTTTTGAGCTTCTCGTAGGATTTGCCGTACGACCAGTGCGGGTAGTGAGACGGCATGCCCGAATACGCCATGTATCCGAGCATCTGAAAGTGGTCGGAGATTTCGAACTCCTGCGGAAAACAGTCGAGGCCGAACTCGTCGACTTTTTCGCGAATCCGTTTGTCCCACTCGACCAGATCTTTGATCTCATACTTGGACATTCGAAGTGTCCCCTAAGCCACGGAAGCTTCCGCGCGTTCTTTTGCCAGGAATGCCTTGAACGACGGCCAGATGTCCTCCTTGCGCTCGATTAGAACGGTGTGGAAGTTGGGGCTCTGAATCCGCCGGAACACGTTCAGCATCGAGGACTCGTAATAGCGCGACCCGAGAGGTTTGATCTCGCCATAGCCAAAAAGATTGCATATCTCGGACAGTTCCTCGGCGGCCTTCAGGGCAGCGGGATTGTCCGAATCGAAGTTGTCGCCGTCCGAGCAGTGGAATGCGTAAACGTTCCAGAGCGAGGGATGGTAGCGCTCGGCGATGATCTCAAGCGCTCTCTGATAGCCCGATGAGATGAAGGTCCCGCCTGATTCACCCTTGTAGAAGAACTCTTCCTCGGTTACTTCGCGCGCCTCGGTGTGATGAGCGATGAATACAATCTCGACATTCTGGTAACGGGTAGAGACGAACTGGTAGAGCAGGAAAAAGAAGCTCCGCGCCAGATACTTCTTCATCGTGTCCATCGAGCCCGACGTGTCCATGATGCATATGACGACCGCGTTGGATTCCTCGCGCGTGTCGGTCTCGATATGCCGGTAACGAAGGTCGTCCTTATGGAACGGGAAGCGCCGTTTTCGAATTGCGGATCCAGCGGCAGCGCCGGCTCCGGCGACCGGTTCGTCTTCCGCGCTCTTTTCGGCTTCTCCCGACTGCTCCAGGTCGTGACCCGTCGCGAGCATCCGCATTATCCGCTGCTTGGCGGTTCGTCGCTTGTCCAGACGCACGCGGATTCCCACGTGCCGGTAGCCCTTGCGCTTGGTCGCCTGATCGGAGAGGACTTCGCGGAGCGCGCGGCGCTCGAGATTCGGCAATTCGAGGTCCTCGAACATGATCTCGATGAGTTCTTCGAGGGTGACCTCGGTCTCGTAGTAATCGACTCCCGGACGATCGCCGGCCATATCCTCGCCCTGGCCGGGCTGCTGGCCGGCCTTGCCCACGACCTGACCGGGGCGCGTATCGCCTTCGCCCTGACCGGACCCGGATGCGTTCTCGCCAAAGACGAAACGGTATTCCTTGATTCCGCGCAGGGGAACCTTGATGACGCGATCGCGGTCTTTGCCGATTATTGATTCCTCGGCGATGATGTCGGAGATGTTCTCGCGGATCGACTCGCGAATCTTCTCACGATGGCGGAGCCTGTCGCCGGCCGACCGGTCCGATCGCTCAGCGTCCGACGGTCTGTATTCGCGAAAGATTGTGTCGCCGGTCGCCATTCATTCCTCCCTTGAGCCGAGGGCAAATAAGCTTGTCAATTATTATACATGACCCCCCGGCGCCGTGGATCGTGCCGGGCCTGCCGAAGTCTTGCCGCCAATGGGGTGCCTTGTCGTGCCGGTTGCCAGGGCGCGGCGGGATTTGCCGGTCTACGACGCGGCGACGGCAACTTACGCTTCGGCCCGACGCGAATCCCTTGACGAATCGTGTCCCGACGGCTTGCCGCGACACGTCAAGCCTGATGTCGGCGCAGCACTGACGACGGGCGCGAGTTCGTTCGGGCTCTGCGAGCCCGAAAGTCGCCCTACGGTCGCGCCTCGGGTCACACCCCTTTAATCCTTCCAGAGGTTGTTGGCCGCGTACTTGAGCACCACGTCCACGCACGACTCGCAGTAGCCGTTCTCCAGCAGGTTGCTCACCATCGCGCCGTACTTCTCGTTCTGGTCGGCGTCGCGGGTGCGAGCCTTGGTGATGATACGAGAAATGTCGCGGACCGAGGTCATCAGCTTCTTCTCGATCGCTTCCTTGAGCGGCTCATAGCTCCGGTAGCTGACTTTTTCGCCGCGGCGCGACGACGCCCACAGATAGGCGATCACTTCCTGACGGAATCCGTCGGCTGACGAACCGATAATCGCTATCTGCTCCTCTATCGACTTGAGGAAGCCTTCGTCGGGAGCCAGCTCTTCCTTGGTGTTGCGATCGCGGACCTTGGTCTTGTTGACGTATGCCTCGGCGTGGTCGAGGTAGTTCTGGAACAGCGCTTCGGCCTGCTCCTGATAGGAGTAAACGAACGCGCGGGTGATCTCGTTTTCGAGCAGATCCAGATATTCCTTGTGCAGGGTATCCTGCAGGAATTCGAGATACTGCTTCTTGGTGTCATCCGGCAGGTCCGCTTCCTTGGTCATGTGGATGAGCGCCTCGCGGACGTTGATCGGGTTGATGCAGTTGCCGCTGACGTTGTCCGACAGTGCATTGTCGAGCGCCTTCATGATGAAGCGGGTCGAGATTCCCGACATGCCTTCGCGCTTGGCGTCGTCCTTGAGTTCGGCCACGTCGATCTTCTTGGTGCGGCCCTTTTCGACCACTTCCTCGCCATTGTAAAGGCGAAGCTTGGTTATCAGGTCGCATTTCGAGGTCGGCTCAAGCCGCGACAGGATCGCGTACATCGAGGCGAGTTCGAGCGTATGCGGTGCAACGTGAGCCCGGAAGTCCGAGTTGCGGATGATCTTCTGATAGATCTTCACTTCCTCGGACAGGCGCAGGTTGTACGGGACCTTGACCACGACGATACGGTCGAGAATTGCCTCGTTGGTGTGGTCGGCCTTGAACTTCTGCCATTCCGCCTCGTTGGAGTGCGCAATGATACAGGTGTCGACGTACACCATCCCGTGCCGTCCGGGCGCCGGAATGACTTTCTCCTGCGTCGCGGTGATCATCGCGTGCAGGTACTCGGTCTCGTTCTTGAACACCTCGATGAACTCGACCATCCCGCGATTGCCCACGTTAAGGGCGCCGTTGAGCTCCAGCACGCGCGGGTCGCCCTCGGAATAGCGGTCGAGCTTCGAGATGTCCTCGGAGCCTATCAGCACCGAGGTGTCCTGGTTGTTGGGATCGACCGGTGGCACCACGCCCACTCCGACGCGGTTGCGCTTGGAGAAATTGCGGGTAACGACCGGGAATTCCTCGTAGCGCTGGCCGAATTCTTCCTTCAGGCGGTAGCGGCACACCGGGCAAAGGTCGCCCTCGACGTGCACGCCGAGCATCTTCTCGAATTCGCGCCTCAGATGACGCGGAATCAGGTGGAGCGGCTCCTCGTGCATCGGGCAGCCTTCGATCGTATAGACCGGCTGCAATTGCTCCAGTCCGCGATGGACTCGCTCGACCAGCGAACTCTTACCGGAGCCAACCGGTCCCATCAGGTAGAGCACCTGACGGCTTTCTTCTCCCTTGAGCGACGCGGAATGGAAATAACGCACGAGTTGGGCGATAGTGCGTTCTATTCCGAAGAACTCGTCGGCGAAGAAGTCGAAAACCCTGACCGGTTCATCCTTATACAGGCGTCTGGTTCGGGGGTCGTCGGTTTCCTGGATGCTGTGCAGACCGGCGGAAATGATCATGTCGTAAATCCGGGCGTGCGAAAGCTTCGCGACGGTCGGATCGTTCTTGACCAGTTCCAGATACTCAAGCAGGGTTCCACGCCACTGTTTCGACTCACGCGCAGCGCGGTCTTGCTTGATCAGCTGCTCGAAATTATTCAGTTCTCCCGCCATCCGCGACTCCTTAGCGTTTCGGGCGTTCTAGAGATATGGAAGAGCCTTGTGAGAGTTCTTTAGGAGAGGATAAGAGAAGCACGGCTGTGCACTCAGCAAGCGCATCCCGCCTGAGTATACCTGACCCTCCCGTCCACAACAAGCGTAGCGGTTAGTTGTAAGGGACGAAAGCCCTGAGCGCGCCTCAATGTGATTTCGACGTGAAACCCATGTTCGTAATTCAACTTTCCGCTTCGCGCCCGACGGCCGACCCGACCGGGATGCTCTCGCCAAGCACGAGCTTGCCACGGTCGTTAACCACCCTTGCCGAGAACACCCGGTCGTCGTGAGCGAACGAGATCCACCATCCTTCTTGCGCTGCCTGCTTCAGGTAGGCGGCCTTCTGTTCCATCGTGCGCAGGGCGTCGAGGTCGTAGGCCTGGTTCCAGGGCCCGCGCATATGCGAGCGCGTGGGGACGATATCGGCTAGATGCATGAAGCATTGTGCGCTGTCGCGAACCACTACCACCTGATGGTCCTCGGTATGGCCGCCGGTCACGACCGCTCTGACCCCTTCGATTGGCTCGACATCGCCTTCCACGGCCTCAAGATTCGCCTTAATCGGAGCGAGCATGTCTTGCACATGGCGATATGCCGCCCGCAACCGCTCGTTGCCGGAATCTCGTGCGACTTCAAGCTCGCCGCGCTGCACGATCAGCCGGGCCCGTGGAAAGGCCGGTTCAAAAACACCCGACTCGCGGCGTCGGACCAGCCCGCCGCAATGGTCGAAGTGAAGGTGTGACAGAATAACGTGGGTTATATCTCCCGGCTCCATCCCCAACGCGCGCAGATGGTCCGGCAGCCATCCCTCTCCATGGTCGAAAATCTTGCGCTCGACGGCGCTCAGGCGGTTGCCGATTCCGGTATCAACCAGGATTGCGTCGCGCCCCTTCATGATGAGTGGGCAGGTCAGATTCAGCCTGATTCTGTTCAGGTCATCCGGCGGATGATCGCGTTTCCAAAGTTCGCGCGGTACGACACCGAACATACACCCGCCGTCGTTGCGCCAGAGTCCGTCAGTCAGAAACGCTATCGTAAAGGAGCCGAGCCGGATTTTCTGAGGGGTTTCCACTTTTTCACTCTTTCACTCTTCCATTGCGATCGCACAATGAATCTTCAAACGCCCGTCGCCGTGGCTGCGATCGTAACGGGCAAGCGACCCGCCATTGCTTTGGACTGGGCTGGTCAGTGACTGCCGGCCAGCCACAATGCGAGCGCCAACGCCGTGACTCCCAGCATCACGGTAGCCGCAAACAGCAACACGATGCGGCCTCTGGCAGCGTCTACTACCTGCTCGTCCTTCGACCTGAGTTCGCGCTCCGCCCGGAAGGAGGTGATAAGCGCCAGGAACATCGCGCCGAAAATAAAGGTCTTGGCGCCCAGAATCGAACGAAACTGGCTCGAGAAAAAGAAATGTCGGATTCGTCCCAGGAACAGGAAATTGAGTGCGCCGGTGACGGCCAACCCCAGTGCCGCAGTCAGGTCGATTCGGCTTATTCGCGGGGCGAGGCGACGAACGAAAGCGAGACTTTCTTCCTTTGAGCCCCCGCTTGCTAGCGCGGCGATTACAAAGGCAGCCGACGCACCCACCCATACACTCGCGCACAGCACATGTATCCAGAGCACCGTCACTCTGATGTCGTACAGGTTCATGGCCTGAAAAGATTATCCCGTTTGGATGCCGAGAGCACGGTCCGGCGAGATTCGATCTTGATTTATCTGCCGCATGATTGGCGCTGACGGCCCAATTGAGACCGGCTTGGCTTTACGCATCGCTTTGACCCAGACCGCCCCGAAATCGACACCGACGCCGTTTGAAGCGTGAGCGGCGACGGTTCCGCCAATCCCACTCTCGGTCGCCCAGCCTCGCGCGATTCAGTCTTTTTTTTTTTTTTTTTTTTTTTTTTTTTTTTTTTTTTTTTTTTTTTTTTTTTTTTTTTTTTTTTTT
>JBJKQX010000438.1:0-5444 GCA_046704965.1 Binataceae bacterium (SeqCode) | reverse complement strand
GTCCAGGCTGGCGCCCGACACGGCGCTCGCGCATGGATAGCCCGGGCGACGCGGCCCCTGCCGTCCGCGCCGTGACGACGTCTGCGGCGACACCGATCTCCCCGGCAACCCCTGCTCCGGACGTCCCCCTCCGGCCCTGCCTGACCGCCTTCTTCATGAGATGTCCTTCCGGACCGACTCGCTTCCGACGACTGCATCGCCGGGAATCTTCACTACTTTGTGGATTATTTTACCGTTCCGCCGAGATTTGCGCTCAAAGGTCCGCTGCGGCTTAGCCTGGGTTTTTCCTTAAATGCGCGGCTGATCGTTCTATTGAAGTTCGTCTGAATACATTACGCCGAATCCCTCATCCTCTGATCCTTCTCCCAGAGGGAGAAGGAAGTTTCCAGGCGGAAATGGGTCGTCACCCATTTCCGCGAACCTCACTGGTGAGCATTGCCTTACTGCATGACAATTGGCAGGTCGCATTCGTAGAGCAGGCGCCCTCGACCGCCCTACATAGGCATGCAGGTGCGGGATTCACGCCCCGAGCACGTAACGCCCTTCGCCGAACATCCTCAGGCAGGCGCCTGCAACCGCCGGGTCGTAGCGGGTGCCGCTGCCGCGCTCGATTTCCTGCAATGCGACATCGATTCCCAGGGTAGCCCGGTAAGGCCGGTGCGAGGCCATGGCCTCGACCACATCGGCCACCGCCATGATTCTGGACTCGAGCAGGATATCCTCCCCCTTGAGCCCCTGCGGATAACCGGAGCCATCGAAGCGCTCATGGTGTTGCAAAACAATGGCTGCGATAGGCCAGGGAAAATCGATATCCTTCAAGATTTCGTACCCGGCTTGGGCGTGCCCCCGAATCAGTTCGAGCTCAACGGATGTCAGCTTGCCCGGCTTGGCAAGGATTTCCGCGGGAACGCTGATCTTTCCGAGGTCGTGAACGATGCCGGCGAGATGCAGCCCGTGAATCCGCTCCTCGGAAAGCCCGATTTCCTTTGCCAATGCGACAGCCAGCCTCGCCACGCGCTGCTGATGCCCCGAGGTATAAGGGTCGCGCATTTCAACGGTCGCGGCGATAGCCTGGATACCGTCCTCCAGGCTCTTGCGCAGGATTGCCGCATCGCGTTCATGTGCGAGCGCAATACGGTTGCGCTCCTCTCGCGTGCGCAAGGTCACAATCCCATAGGCCAGGTCGTTGGCGAGTTCCTGCAGCAGCGTCACTTCCGCCTCGTCGAACGCGTCGGCCTCCGCCGCGTGTATGCTTATCGCGCCGATGACCTTCTTCCGCTCAAGCAAGGGCAAGGCGAGGTTGGAGGCGAATCCCCGTCTTGCCATCAGCTCTTTCACCGACGCGTAGGCGGGATCGCCCTGAACATCGCGGGCGACTTCGGCTTTGCCGCTGCGAATCGCCCGCGAGATCGCTCTCTGCCCTTCCTCGTTGTCTGCCCAGCTATGTCTCACCGGCGAGACCCACTCGGTCTCGATGCCGAACCGAGCCATCGTTGTAATGGTCTTCTGCGGATCGTCTTGCGCATAACCTACCCACACAAGGCGGTACCCTCCTTTCTCCACGATGACCCGGCATACTTCGCGCAAAAGCTCGGGCTCGCTCACCGCGCGGACCAGCGCTTCATTGCCGGCCGACAGCGTCTTCAGCGCCCGATTGGCGCGCTCCAGCGCCAGGACATCCAATTTGCGCTGGGTAATGTCCGCGATTACACCGATACTGCGCACCGGCTTGCCGGTCTCATCGCAAATGAAGTCGCCGTGCGATTCCACCCAGTGAATCGTGCCGTCCGGCCAAATTACGCGAAACTCCCTGCGCGCCGACCGTGAAGTCTCCCAGCTCCGCTTGATCCCGCTTGTCAGCGCCTCGCGGTCCTCCGGGTGCACGATACGCGCGAACGCTTCGAGGCTCTGTGGCCCCGCTCCTTTGGGCAGCCCTAGAATCGACTCCGTCTCCTCTGTAAATGAATAGAGGAGATCCTTGCCGTCCGCGCTCCACGCCCCCATCCGGGCGCCCCTGAGCGCAAGCCGCATGCGCTCCTCGGCCTCCCGTATCCTTTCGCCCGCCGTCTTCCACGACGTGACGTCGCGCAGCGAGATTGCAATACCGTCGCCCACGCGGACGACCTGTTGCCGGAACCATCTTTGCCCTTTTTGCGGAACGTCGTAGCTAAATTCCCCCTCAAATCGCGTTCCCGTGTTGACGACCCGGACGTATTGTTCGAAGCTTCCTCGAGTCGCGTAGAGCGGCAGAAGTCCCAGGTAGGTCTTGCCGATGGCGTCCTTCCGTGACATGCCGATTTGCTGCGCGGCGCGCGCATTCATTTCGACGATTTCTAGGTCGACGACATTGCCGGCGCTGTCGCGTACGCTCTTGAACACAAAAAGGGCGTCCGGGCTCGCGTCGGCCGCGGCGCGGAATCGGTTCTCGCTCCTCTTCAGCGACAGTTCGAGCCGGGCGCGGGCTGCGCGCGCTCGCAGCGCAGCGATGCCGGAGGAAAGCGTCGCCGCCACTTCGGTAAGCAGCACAGCCTCCTGCTCGCCGAAAGACTCGGACTCCGTCGCATAGATCGAGAGCGCACCGATAACCGCACCGTCCACCTTGAGCGGGAAGGAGCTTATCGAATTGAGCTGATAGCGCCGGGCGCGTTCGTGCCGCAGCGCGGTGTCGGGATTTGTCATGTAGTCGTTCATGGTCACCGGCGTGCCGGTGCGCGTCGCGGTACCGGCCGGGCCGCGCCCACGCGTGTTATCTGCCCAGGTAACGTCCAGGTTCGCAACGAACTCGGGGTCTATGCCCCACCATGCCACCGGCTCGACGGTCTTGTTCTCGTCGGACCTGGCGATACCTACCCATGCGCCCCGGTAACCGCCGGTCTCGACGATGGCCCGGCACATGGATTCGCCCAGCGTTTTTTCGTCCATGGATTCGACCAGGGTCCGATTCCAGGTCGAAAGCACTTTGACCGCGCGGCTTGCCAGCAGCACATCGTGGTTTCTTGCCTCGAGCGAGGCCGCCATATGGTCGAACGATCGGGTGAGTCGCCCCAGTTCATCCGGACCGTGCTCAAGTCCGGTGCGCGCACTCAAATTTCCCTGCGCCAATCGCTCTGCTGCCGCCGCAAGAATCGAGATAGGGTGCAGGATCAGGCGGTCGCCGCCAATCCATACCAGAGCAAAGAGCACCGCCAGCAAGCCAAGTGACGCCGCGATCGACCAAACGAATTCGCTTTCTATATCCGCAGTCACTGCGCGCTTGTTCAGGCCGTACCAAAACCATATCGGACCCGCCGTAGTCGCGGCAAATCGGGCGACGCCATAGATGCGCGACACGCCGTCGACGCCGATTCCGTTGAACACGCCCCCGTCACTTCGGGCGGCAAGCGCCTGGAACATTCGCGGATCGACGATGTGGTACTTGGACCCCTTTTCCACATCGAGCCCTCTGGCCAGCACCCGCCCCTTGGCGTCGAACAAACCGAAGCTCGCGTCTGCGGGATGTTTGCTGTTCGCGAGCGCTCGTGCGATTCGCGACAGATCGATCATTACCGCGATTGCGTCGCGCGGGCGGCCGCTCGCGTCGCGCACGGCCTCGATGACCGGAAGCAGCCGGTTTCCGGAAATTCGTCCGACTATGGTCTTTCCCACCACGATGCCCGGCGATATGAGCGCCTGCCGGAAATAGGGCCGGTCGGCGACACTCAGGGGTCGTGCGAGCGGCGTCACACTGCAGGTCACGTCTCCGTCGGGCGCGATGACGATCGCATTGGCGATTTCCGGATCGTCACCGAGTTGCCGCGAAAACCTGCGCCGGCACGCCCCCGATGCAAGCGTCGGACGCAGCTGTTGCGCCTGTACCAGTCCATCGAGTACCTCACGGCCATGGTCAACAAACTGACTTGCACGCGACGCGAATGACCGGGCGTCGCCCAACAGCTCATGCCTGGTCGCTTTCAGGCGCAGCCCGCGCACATAATCCAGATGAACCCACTCCGCTCCGAAAAAAACCGCGAACAGCACCCCAAACAGTAGCAGGACCCTGCCTCGCAGGCTAAATAGAAAGTTGGGCACGCCCGGATTCCCCGTTTATCGATTCTATGGCCGCCTTGCCGCCCGTTCGACATGCAAGGAAACGCAAAGTTTTAGGCCAGCGCGGCCGCCGGGTTCTTGCCGGACCGGCGCGAGCGCTCTTGCGCGTTTCTGATTATCCAGTGACGCGCGGAAAAACGAATCTGCTTTCGTAGCAGAGTCTGACGCACGCGTCAACCACAGCCGGGTCGAAGGACACGCCGCGACCCCTCGATATTTCCTCCATGGCAAGGTCCATGCTCAACACGGGGCGATAAGGTCGTTCGGAAGCCATCGCTTCGACCACGTCGGCCACGCTCAAAATCCGCGCCTCCAGCAGAATCTCATCACCGCGCAGTCCGCGCGGATAGCCCGAGCCGTCGAGGCGCTCGTGGTGCTGCCAGACGACATCGGCGACGGCCCAGGGAAACGTGATGTCCTTCAGCATGTTTCGGCCCGCCTCGGCGTGCTCCTGAACAAGGGCGAATTCGGCTTCATTAAGCGTGCCCGTCTTGGCAAGGATTTCGGCTGGAACATCGAGGTTTCCGATGTCGTGAACGAGTGCCGCCACGTTCACCGCCTGGACTTCATTTTCCGACAGGCCCAGTTCCTTGGCGATAACCAGTGCGAGCGCGGCCACACGGTTCTGGTGGCCGTAGGTATACGCATCGTGCGTTTTCAATTCCGCGCAGACGGCTTCGATAGTTTCCTCCACGCGCCGGCGGATTCTCAGTTGGTATTGATGAATCTGTTCGGCGCTGCGCTCGCGCGCGGCCTTGGCGCGCAAGGTGATAATCCCGAAAGCGAGGTCCGCCGCGAGCTGCTCCAACGGCGCCAGCTCCGCTTGGTCGAAAGCATCCGGGTCCCGGGCGCAAATGGTAAGCACGCCGAATGCCCCGAAGTTGCGCTTCAGCGGCAGGGCTACGCTCGCGCGGACCGCGCGCTCGGGAGCGCCGCCTTGCCTGGACAGCGGTGAATCGGCGGGAATGTTCCGATTGACCTGGGTCTCGCAGGTCCGGATGGCACGTCCCGCCGTGTCCTGTCCCAGCTCGCTATCGGCCCAGGTGAGGCCTGACGATGGCAGGTAAGCCTCCTCATACCCGTGCTGTGCCACCAGTCGCACGGCTTTGTCCTGGCCCTGGTCCGCTAAGCCTATCCACGCGTGCAGATAGCCGCCCTGATTCACTGCAGCCTCGCACACTGCCTGTAAAAAAGCAGACTCGTCCGTAGCGCGCACCAGTTCGTGGTTGGCTGCTGCCAGGGTGTGCAGCGCGCGCAGAGCGCGTGCTGCAGTGCCCGCGTCGTTCAGCGGCTGCGCGATCGAGGACGATTCATCTTCTGGTGTCATTGCCGCCTCCATTCCAATATGTCACATGGCT
>JBJKQX010000437.1:0-2639 GCA_046704965.1 Binataceae bacterium (SeqCode) | reverse complement strand
ACGCGGCCGTCGGGCGCGAGGTTGTCGTCCTCTGGAAGTATTCGGGTCACGTAACAGCGCTTGGTAACTTCCAGGATATCCTGCCAGCGGTTGGAGTTGTTCTCGTCGGGACTGAATACCCGAAAATTCCGACGCTCCAGATTCAACTTCATCACGTCGCGCAGGAAACGTCCCTGCACCCTGGTCGCTTCGGCCACGACGGAGTCCGGCGCCGAGACTGCGACGGCGTAGTCTCGGAAATCGGGCATGCGTAAATCCTTTAGCAGCAGGCCGCCATTGGCGTGCGGGTTGTCGCTCATTCGGCGATGCCTCTTGGGCGCCAGCTCAGCCAGTTCCTCTTTGAAGCCACCGTTGTCGTCGAAAAGTTCCTCCGGCCGATAGCTTTTCATCCATTGCTCGAGGACTTTGACGTGTTCGGGCTGGTCCATGTCTCCCATCGGGACCTGGTGACTTCTCCAGTACCCTTCGCACTTCTTGCCGTCGATCTCCGGCGGGCAAGTCCATCCCTTGGGCGTTCGAAGAATGATCATCGGCCATAGGGGACGGCCGTTGAATCCTCTGGAACGAGCGGTAGTCCGGATTTGCATTATCTCGGCGAGTGCGGCGTCGAGAGTGTCAGCCAGCTGCTGATGCATCGTTCGCGGCGCATGGCCTTCGACAAAGTAAGGCTTGTACCCGTAGCCCTCGAAAAGTTTTCGGAGTTCGTCAGTGGGAACGCGCGCGAGGAAGCAAGGGTTGGCGATTTTGTATCCGTTGAGATGAAGGATCGGGAGAACACAACCGTCACGCTCAGGGTTGAGAAACTTGTTGCCATGCCATCCGGTCGCCAATGGGCCGGTTTCCGCTTCACCGTCGCCAACGATGCACGAAACGATCAGATCGGGATTGTCGAACGCTGCCCCATACGCATGCGACAGTGCATATCCGAGCTCGCCACCTTCATGGATCGAACCGGGTGTTTCTGGCGCGACGTGGCTTGGGATGCCTCCGGGGAAGCTGAATTGTTTGAACAATAACTTCATCCCTTGCAGGTCTTGCGAGACATTCGGGTAGACCTCGCTATACGTGCCCTCCAGATACGCCTGCGCTACGAGGGCAGGTCCTCCGTGCCCGGGACCGATGATGTAGATCATGTCGAGATCATGAGCTCGTATGATGCGGTTGAGGTGAACGTAGATGAAGTTGAGACCGGGAGTAGTGCCCCAATGGCCCAGTAGTCGTGGCTTGATATGCTCGCGCCTTAGGGGCTCTCTCAGCAAAGGATTGTCGAGCAAGTATATTTGACCGACCGACAGATAGTTAGAAGCGCGCCAGTACGCGTCGATTTGTGAGAGCGTGCGGTCGTCGAGTGCTAATGACATATTCACCTCGATGACGAGCGCGAAAGCGCGAGACGCGGAGCGACCTGAAATAAGGATAGTCTCGCCATACAGTTGGACGTATTGGACCTTGGTCCAATAGCGTCGCGAGTCCCCGTTCACCATGCTCTCTGTAGGGTCGTGCGAGTCTAAGAAATGAGTCCGTTTGGCCCGCTCGCCTCCGAAACGATGTCAGCGGTTGGGCCAGCGACAGTGCCGATGAATTACACCCAAACTGCGATTGGCGAGCGATGGCCGCGAAAGGGGCGAGCACAAAGGCAAGGCACGGTGGTTGCTGCTTGCTGCTGTGGACCCTCGTTGGTTCATTCGAAGGCACAAGGCGAAACAGACGCCGGGTCGGGTTAGTCCTGGAGCACTTAAGAGGGATTCATCGCGATGTCCAGAAGAGCCATCTTTGTTGTCGCCACCATCATAATCGTGGCCGGTGGCGCGGCTGCATGGCTGATACTTTCGAGGCCCGGCCTGCCTCCGGGATTTGCCGGTGGTAACGGCAGACTCGAAGCAAAGCAGATCGATATCGCAACGAAGTATCCGGGGCGGATTAAGGAGGTCCTTGCCGACGAAGGTGAGATGGTCAACGCGGGGCAGATCGTTGCGACCATGGATACCGAGCCGCTCGAAGCCCAGTTGCGTAACGCCGAGGCGAAGATCAAGGAAGCTCAAGATAATCGCCGCACTGCGGTGGCGAATGTCGCCGTCAAGCAGGCTGAATTTGTCTATTCCGAGAAGGAATACAAACGCTCCAGCGAACTGGTCGGGCGGGGCGCTGTAAGCGAAGCCGAGAGGGACATCGACCTCGCGCGCATGGAGAAGGCCCGGTCGGCCCTGGTAGGCGCTAAAGCTCAGGCCGTACGGACGAAATCCGCGATCGATGCCGCGGTCGCGGAGGCCGAAAGGCTGAAAGCGGAAATCAAGGACAGCGTGTTGAGGGCTCCCGTCAGAGGACGGATACAGACCCGTTTGGCTGAACCGGGCGAGGTGCTGCCGGCCGGCGGCAAGGTACTGACACTCGTCGATCTGAGCGACGTGTATATGTACGTTTTCCTGCCCGAGCGTGACGCCGGAAAAGTAGCCTTGGGTTCCGAAGCGCGAATAGTACTCGATGCCGCTCCCGAATATCCAATCCGCGCGGTTGTATCATTCGTATCCCCCAGTGCGCAGTTTACTCCCAAGACAGTCGAAACGGCGGAAGAGCGCCACAATCTGACGTTTCGTGTGAAGCTGCAGCTTGACGCGAAGCGCCTGCGCCAATTCGAACCC
>JBJKQX010000436.1:0-2651 GCA_046704965.1 Binataceae bacterium (SeqCode) | reverse complement strand
CTATACCTCCGGTCACCAGCAGCGGGTTGCCGACATTGCCGTCGCCATCGCCACGGCCATGGGCCTTGACGAAGAGACCATTCGCGGAGTTCACCTCGCCGGGGTGGTTCACGACCTGGGCAAAATCAGCGTTCCCGCGGAGATTCTATCCAAACCCGGCAGACTCTGTGCATTGGAATACGGACTGATAAAAGGCCATCCGCAGGCCGGCTACGACATTCTCAAGGACATTACGTTTCCGTGGCCCATCGCGGAGATTGTGAGGCAGCACCATGAGCGAGTGGATGGTTCTGGTTATCCGCGTGGCATCAAGGGCGGAGAGATGTTGCTGGAGTCGCGCATCATGGCTGTTGCGGACGTGGTGGAGGCCATGGCCTCGCACCGACCCTATCGTCCGGCGCTGGGTATCGAGCCTGCGCTAAAGGAAATCGAGCGGGGGCGGGGCACGGCTTACGACCCAGCCGTCGCCGATGCCTGTCTGAAGCTGTTTCGCGAGGAAGGGTTCACGATTCCGAGCTGAGGCGATCGTGCGCGATTGGTATGCGAAGCAGGTCAAGATCTGGCTCCCCGGACACGCCGACGATGCACTGCGGCGGCTCGAAAGGAATGCAGTTCACAAGTCACTCTTGTCGCACGCGAGATTCAATTTCGAGCAAGGCCCGTTTAACCCTCCAATCAGCAGGGACATTGTGGCGTTGGCGTTCTTCTTGCCGACATGTACGATAGTGCGACATCCATTTGAAAGCGCACCCAACGGGCGTAATATTTCGGCCTTGCATCGATCGGCTTAAACCGGTAATCGGTGCCAGCAGACCGCTCCGGATACCGAATGCCTGTGGTCTTTTCAACAGGAGGCTGCGATGTTCGAAACGATATTGTTGGCCTACAACGGTACGCGCGAAGGTAAGTCCGCTTTGCTGACCTGCACCGAGATTGCATCATTGGCGAAGATGGACACCCACCTCCACCTCCTGGCAATAGCCACGATGCCCGCCACCGTGTTTCCGAGCGAGGGTTTCGTTTCCGCGGAAGTCTTCGAAGCTCGGGAAAAGCATGCTCAGGAGGTGCTCGACGAGGGCGCCGGACAGCTCAAAGAGATGGGGTTTCGCGTAACCGCGCACCTCGCTGTAGGCGAACCGGTGGAAGAGATATGCCGACTCGCGACCGAATTAAAGGCCAAGCTGATTGTTGTCGGGCACAAACAGCGTACATCTTTTGCGGCACGTTGGTGGCGCGGATCGGTTGGAAAGGCGCTTCTCGACAACGCACCCTGCAGCATATTCGTCGCCCGTACTCGCGAGTGATGCGTGTTTCGCGATCCAACGTCGAAATGCGGACGGCTTTTGTGACGTCATGCCAAGGAGCAGGTCACGCGGTAGTCGCGCGCGTCGGAACCGACCGGAAGGCAAAGGTGTTCACCCCAGCGCAAGCAGGGGTATTCGCGGCAATACCGCGGCAGCTTGAAAACCTACTACCCTATCGGGTGTCAAACAATGTCCGCAAGCCTGGAAGCAGATCGCGCCTCGAGTCGCGCCGCGCTACGCGCAGGAGCCGAGGCGCTGCAAGAGGCTCCGCGTCCTGCGCGATTGTGATCGGGACGCCTATCCGTGCCTCTTGGACCGTAATGTGTTCATTCGCGAGCAGGAAGATCAACCGGCAGAGTGAGGTATACAGATGCAGATCAAGAAAGATTGCGACATAGCGCCCTCGGAAATCACGCCACGTGACGTATTCCGCAGTCGGCGCCGCTTCGTCGCGGGCCTTGGCCTAAGCGCGGCGGTGGCCGCCGGCGGGCTGATGCGCGGGGCACGCGCGGCAATCGCCGACCCGGGGCATCCGGGCAAATTGCCCATTTTGCCTGCTCGCCTGGACGCTGCTTTTTCTACGTCCGAAGCGCTGACTCCTTACAAGGACGTGACGACCTACAACAATTTCTACGAATTCGGCACCAGCAAGAGCGATCCGGCAGAATACGCGCACAGCCTACGCACGCGGCCGTGGACGGTGGTCGTCGACGGCGAGGTGGAAAAGCCGCGCAGGTTTGCGATTGAGGATTTGCTCAAGCTCGCGCCTATGGAGGAGCGCGTCTACCGTCATCGCTGCGTTGAGGCCTGGTCGATGGTGATTCCGTGGATAGGCTATCCGCTGTCGAGTCTGCTCAATGCCGTACAGCCGACGAGCAAGGGAAAGTATGTCAAGTTCGTCACGCTGTTCGACCCTGCGGAGATGCCGGGCCAGAACTCCAACGTTTTGCAGTGGCCTTACGACGAAGGGCTGCGCATTGACGAAGCGATGCATCCGCTCACGTTGCTGACTTTCGGATTGTACGGCGAGATACTGCCCAACCAGAACGGCGCGCCGCTGCGCATGGTCATTCCCTGGAAGTACGGTTTCAAGGGCGCGAAATCGATCGTGCACATCCGTTTGGTGGAGCAGCAGCCGGTCACGTCGTGGATGCGCGCGGTCCCGGACTGGTACGGGTTCTATTCCAATGTCAATCCCAACGTCAGCCCGCAGAACTGGAGCCAGGCCACCGAGCGGCGTATCGGACAGAAGGGTATCTTCGGGGGATTGTTCCAACCGCGCATACCGACAAGGATGTTCAATGGCTACGGTGCCCAAGTCGCACACTTGTATGCCGGCATGAACCT
>JBJKQX010000435.1:0-2956 GCA_046704965.1 Binataceae bacterium (SeqCode) | reverse complement strand
TTCCTGGCCAGCGACGACGCGGCCCATGTTACGGGTCAATGCTTTGGCGCTTCGGGCTACAGGATTTCCCGCTACACCCATCTGGTTCCCGACAAGACCATCTACAACGACGGACCGTGGGACGTTGACAAGCTCGCCGAGGTGTTCAAATCGACGCTCGGCGTCGACCTGATTCCGCCGCGCATGTAGCGGTGCAGTCCCCGCGCGCGTGCCCGTTCGCCATTCTTCCGCGGCTGGGCACGTTGCGTCTTTGGGTGGACGCCGCGGGGCGATCCGATTCGACAGGCGGGGCGGGCCACTTTTCACGTCGTCTCTGGCTTTCGGGCGGTTTCGATGTCGTGGGGCTTGTCGATGGGGACGATGAGACCTATGCTTTTCAAGCTTTGTCGTCGGCCATGGACGATTGGAACCCCGATCTATACAACCGCTTTCGCCGTTACCGGGCGGAGCCGGTTTTCGCGATTCTCGAACGCCTGACGTTTGGCGGGGCCGAACGCATAATCGACCTCGGATGCGGTAGCGGCGAGAACACGCTTGAACTTGCGCGTCGCAGTGCCGACGCCCAGGTCATGGGCATCGACTCGTCACCGGCGATGATCGAAAGGGCGGGTCGCCTGCTCGAACGCAGCGGGTCAGAGCTTGCCGGTCGGGTCGATTTCAAGGTCGAGGATATCCGTGAATTGCGCGCGCGCGACGAATACACGATTGTCTTCTCCAACGCCGCGTTGCAATGGGTTCCGGGCCATCGCGAGATATTCGCCGCATGCCGCGAGGCGCTCGTTTCGGGCGGACGAATCGTGGTCCAGATGCCTGCCAATGATCGCGAGACCACGCAGGTCACGATCGCGAAACTGGCCGCCGAGGAACCGTGGCGCGACCTGCTTGGTGGGGTAAACGTTCCCTCACGCTCCGTGCCCGGCCCAGAGCATTACCGCGCGATGCTTTCGGAACTCGGCTTCGAGAACGTCGATTGCTACTATCACACCTTCGAGCATTCGATGGGCAGTGTTTCTGAGATAGTGGAATGGAGCCGGGCGACCACGCTCCGGCCATTCCTGCAGGCTCTCCCCCCACGTGAGCATCTTCGCTTCCTAGACGCGCTCGAAGCGCGGCTTCAGACCGCATACGGCGCGTCCGGCGAGCTGATTTTTCCCTACCGGCGTCTGTTCATCTGGGCGTCCAGGCCATCGCGATAGAATGTCCCGGGAACCGATTAGAGCGTCGCTGATTGCACACGGTGGCGCGGGCGCGGCGGGTCCGCGCGAGGAACGTTCCGAACGCGCACGCGGGATGCTCGATGCGGTCAGGGCGGGAGCCCGGCTGCTCAGAAGCGGAATGAGCGCGCTCGACGCGGTTGTTGCCACGGTATGCGCACTCGAGGACCATCGCCTGTTCAACGCCGGCTACGGCTCGCTGCTCAACACTGCAGGCGCAGTTGAAATGGACGCCTCCTTGATGGTCGCCACACCGAGCGCGGGGCCCGGTCGCCGCGAACGCTTCGACGTCAGGGCGGGCGCGGTCGCCGCTGTCAGCAGGCTGCGCAATCCGATACTGCTGGCGCGGGCGGTGATGGAGAACACGGGGCACATTCTGATGGTTGGGCGGGGCGCTGAACGGTTCGCCGCTCAGGTCGGGATCAAGCTTTGCCGCGCCGAGGAAATGATAAGTCCGCGGTCGCGAAAGCGATGGAAAGCGCGGATGGATGACGCGCAACAGGACGCGGGCGCGCGTCACGGCACGGTCGGAGCGGTTGCGGTTGACGCGCACGGACAAATCGCGGCGGCCACTTCCACCGGTGGAGTTCCGGGCAAGATGCCCGGACGCGTGGGTGATTCCGCCATAATTGGTACCGGCACGTTCGCCGACGCCCTGGGTGCGGCTTCCGCGACCGGCGAAGGAGAAGCGATAATCATGACCGCGCTATGCCGGGAGACGGTGCACAAGCTGAAGCGTTTGTCGCCCTCGGATGCGGCGCAGCGCGCGATCGCGTCGGCCATCGCAACTCGCGGCGCTCAGGCTGGAATCATAATGGTCGATCGGACGGGCCGGGTCGGATATGCCCACAACGCCCAGAGCATGCAGGTCGGTATTTTCGATTCGCGCACCGGAGTGCGCCAGCTATGGGCCGAGCCACTGGCAAAGCGAAGCAGGTAACGAACGCAAGGCTTGCGGGGTCAACTGACGACGGGCGGGTTCGGATGCGATGAGAAGTTTCGACAGACCCTTTGTAGTTGCTCTGTTCGCCTTTGTGGTGGCCATTCTTTGCTTATCAAGAGGAATCGGCGCGCCGTTCGTGAAAGACGCGGAGCCGCAATCCGCCGAGTGGATTCAGAGCGTCGTCAATGGGCACGTCCTGATTCCACACGACTACTATGACAAGACCGACCGCAAGCCTCCGCTTTTCTACTGGCTCGGAGCAGCGGTAACGCTCGCAAGCGGTGACCACGACCGCGTCACCGTGGCGCAGTCGCGAGTAGTCTCGCTGGTGGCTGCGTCGATAATCGCGCTCGAAGTTCTGTTGTGGACCGCCGCCGAGGCTGGTCCTTCGACCGGGCTGCTCGCCTTCCTGTTTCTGCTCGGGAGTTATGCGTTTGCGGCACGGGCGACGCTCGCCTTGACTGACATGCTGCTCCTGCTCTGGATGCTGACCGCGTGGTGCCTGCTCTATCCGGTGCTGGAGCGCGAGGACGCGCGTCCCGGACCATTGCGAATAGTGGCTATCGGTCTGGTGCTCGGGCTTGGAATCCTGACCAAGGGGCCGATCGCGGTCGTGCTCACCGGACTGTCCGCCGGCGTGTGGCTTCTGTTCAAGGGCAGATCAAAACCGTTCGCGGCGCTCAGGCGCGGATGGCCGTGGGCGATACTCGGGATATCGCTTGCGGTGGCGGCGTGCTGGTACGTCCCGGCGTTCATCCGTGGCGGCGACCATCTGTTCGACATCTTCATGGCGGAGAAT